>NZ_DDCJ01000113.1:19362-33354 GCF_002335285.1 Thalassolituus sp. UBA2009 | reverse complement strand
CCGGCATTCTGCTGTTTGCCCTGCTGTTTGGTGATATCCGCCAGTAGCTGCCCGGTGAAAATAAAGCGGCGCTTACCGGTGCCGGTATATTTTTCCTGCTGATTGTTCTTACCCGTCTGGCACTGGCACGCCATACCTTAAGCCCGCGTTATGAATGGCTGCTGCGCGAACTGTGGCCTGTACCGGCGATGCTGCTGGGTTATCTGCTGATGCGGCTGTTACGGCTGGAGCTGGCCATTGATGCCCTGGGCATTGAGCTGATGGACCCGCAAATGATTGCCTTTGATACAGCATTGTTCGGTCAGCCGCTGCCGCTGCTGATTCAGCACTGGGTCAGCCCGGCCATGACCCTGCTGATGGAAAGCGCCTACCTGCACTTTTATTACGCCGTACCCATCGGCTCGTTACTGTGGCTGTTTTATTGCCGGGCAGAACACCCCGCGGCGTTTATTCATGTGCGTCAGGGAATTATTTACACCTTGGTTATTGGCTGGTTGCTGTATCTGCTGGTGCCGGTCATCGGCCCCGGTCAGTGGCTGGAAAGCGCGTTCAGTGTCAGCCTTGGCACCCAGGATGGTCTGGTCTATGACGCGGTAAACAGCTTCCGTTATGCCTACGACTGCTTTCCCAGTCTGCATACCGCCGTACCCTGGGTAACACTGCTGGTCTGCTGGCGCTGGTATTCCTGGCCATTGCGCGTTCTGGTGTTGCTGATGACCCTGAGCATTACCCTGTCTACCCTGTATCTGCGTTACCACTACGGTGCCGACGTGCTCGGCGGCATAGCTCTGGCCGTGATCGTCGCTCAGTTGCGCCTGCCAAAAACAACAACCCGATACGGGCATTAAAAACCTGCTCTGGTGGGTCATACTCAAGAAAACATTGCCAACAGAAATGACCGTTTTATCCGGGTGACTCAAGCAGACTGTGCACTGGGTAAGAGTCACTCATGCAAAAAGGAATGCATTGAATATTCCTTCCTGAAATCCGGATATAGCTATCCTGATTTAGTCATCCTGATTTAGTTATCCGGATTCCATTCCGGCCAGGGTCATGGCAAAACGTATAACCGTCGCGACCACGAAAAGCGCCCCTACACCGAGGGCCCAATAGATTAAGAGCCACTTCCATTGATGAAGACTTTTTTTCATCCCCTGTTCCTCCGGATTTACGTTTTACAGCAGAGATAAGCGCCCGGTAAATGCTTGCCCCGTTGCAGCCTTTTTCCAGGGCCTGTTAGGGCCTAATGATAACCATCGGTATCAACGACTTTTCCCCGGAATACCCGGTAAGACCAAAAGGTATAAATCAAAATCACAGGAACGATGAGCACAACGCCCACCAGGGTAAACCGGAGACTGGATGCCGGAGCCGCGGCCTGATAGATCGTAATACCGGGCGGAATAATGTTTGGCCAAAGACTGACACACAGCCCCAGATAACCAAGAAACAGCATGCATACCGCACAAATAAAAGCCCGGCACTCGTCTTTGGAATGCGCAGCCCCCATCAGCAAAAAAGCAAAAGCGGCAGTAAGAATGGGCAAGGGTGCCAGATACACGATATTTGACAGGTTAAACCATAAATCCCGCACGCTTTCGTTAACCATCGGTGTATAGATACTGATAATAAACATACAGGTCGCTAACAGCAGCGTTAATGGCTTAATAAGTACGCGCATTTTCTTCTGCAAACCGTGCTCTGTTTTAATAACCAGCCAGGTAACTCCCAGCAACCCATAAGCAAACAGCAAACTGAAACCCGTAAACAGACTGAACAGACTTAACCAATCCAGTCCGCCACCGGAAAATCCACCATTTTTAACCTGAAAACCAAGAATCACAGCCCCCACAGCAACACCCTGAGAAAAGGTTGCCATTAAAGAACCAACAAAGAACAATTTATCCCACACCGGACGATGAGACTCTGTGGCTTTAAAACGAAACTCAAAGGCCACACCACGAAGAATCAAACCAAACAACATGAGCAGAATCGGCCCATATAAGGCAGACAAAATCACAGAATAAGCCATCGGAAAAGCCGCCAATAAGCCAGCACCACCCAGCACAAGCCAGGTCTCGTTACCATCCCATACGGGGGCAACCGAGTTCACCATAATATCCCGTTCATGCTTGTCTTTAATAAAAGGAAACAGCAAGCCAATCCCCAGATCAAAGCCATCCAGGATCACATACATCATCAGGCCAAAGCCGATAATAAAAGCCCAAATAGTCGGTAAATCAAAATGCATGACAGGGTCTCCTAAATTTCTACGCCATCTGCGGCGGATAGCGGACGGGCCGGGCGTTTATTCAGGTGCTCGTCATCCTCCAGCGAGTAGTCTTCTGCCGGCCCTTTGGCAATCAGCGCCAACATATAACGCACCCCCACACCAAAGACACAGACATACACCACTACAAACGCCAGCAAAGACAAACTCATTGCAGTAACGCTGTTGGGCGACCCTGCATCCACGGTGCGCTGCAAACCATATACAACCCAGGGCTGACGACCGGCTTCCGTCACAAACCAACCGGCCAGCATGGCGACCAGACCGGATGGCCCCATGGCAATACAAAAATTCAGGAACCATTTTTTCTCATAGAGCTTGCCTGTTTTACGCAGAATCAACGCAGCAAGCGCCAGCACAATCATCAACATGCCAAGCGCAACCATAATTCGGAAACTAAAAAAAACGACTGGCACATTAGGGCGATCTTGCGGGGCAACGGAAGTTAATGGCGGAATAGAACCATCCATAGAGTGGGTCAGAATCAGACTGGACAGATTGGGGATTTCTATCGAAAAATCGTTTTGTTCTTTCTCCATATCTGGCCAGGCGAACAGAACAAGCGGCACACCTTCACCAGGCTTAGTTTTATGCCAATGAGCTTCCATTGCAGCCACTTTGATTGGCTGATGCTCTAAGGTATTCAGACCATGCAGATCACCAACCAACACTTGTAATGGCGCAGAAATAAGCAGCATCCACATCGCCATGGATAACATTTTTTTCGCTACGTTAATATGGGAGCCTTTAAGCAAATGCCACGCACCGGAAGCACCGACCAACAACGCCGTCGCCAAAAATGCAGCCAGCCCCATATGCACTAAACGGTAAGGAAAAGAGGGATTAAATATAATTTCGAACCAGTCCAGCGGCACAACACGCCCATCGATAATGTCGTAACCCTGAGGGGTTTGCATCCAGCTGTTTGATGCCAGAATCCAGGTCATTGAGATCAGGGTGCCGATGGCAACCAGAATAGTGGAGGCAAAATGCAGCCGCTCTCCAACTTTTTTCCAGCCAAACAACATAACCCCCAGGAAGCCAGCCTCAAGGAAGAAAGCCGTCATCACTTCATAGCTGAGTAATGGGCCTGTAATCGCCCCCGCAAAGTTAGAAAACTGGCTCCAGTTAGTACCAAACTGATACGCCATAACAATGCCAGAAACCACCCCCATGGCGAAGTTAACGGCAAAGATCTTCATCCAGAACCGGCACAGAGTCATATAGACCGGCTTTCTGGTATACAGCCATAAGCCTTCTAACACAGCCAGATAACTGGCCAGACCAATCGTTATCGCGGGAAAGATAATGTGGAACGAGACGGTGAACGCGAACTGTATCCGCGCCAGATCAACAGCACTTAAATCAATCATTGTGTCCTGCCTACCTTCTGCACGGCCAGAAAGCCGAAGCTAAAAATAACAACCGCGTTGAGTGTACGACTAAAAAAAATACAGAACAGGCACAATAAACTAATTTAGAATAGGTACAGTTTGTTGATCAGGGTGTCGCCATGAATCAGTTTAAGTACCTAGAGCTGGAACACTTGTTACGGAAAGATATACAAGCCAATCATTTCTTACCGAGTGGAAAACTTCCTTCCGTCCGGGAAATGTGCCAGAACTTAGGCTTTTCCAAAGCCACTGTATTACACGCTTTACACAGGCTCGAAGCAGAAGGCCTGATCTTTTCCAAGCCAAAATCCGGTTACTTTGTCAAAGCTGAGACACACCATGACCGGCTGCCGCCAAAACGCATTAACCCTCCGGCGGCGCCCAGAGACGTAACGGTTCCGGCTATTTTAAGAGACATCATGGCGCGCAGTGCCGCTTTTGATATTTTACCAACCGCCGGCACTGCCAACGATGCCAGCCACCTCATCACACTGAACAGGCATTTGAGCAAAGCTTTACGCTCCAGACCGACTCAGAAAGCTCTTTATTACAATGATTCAAGCGGCGACATGCGCTTGAAAGACGCCATTGTGAGTCATTACCGCCATCGTGGTCTGAATCAGGACCCAGCACAGGTTTGCATCACCGGAGGCTGCCAGCATGCGCTATTTATTTCGCTTATGGCGACATGCTCACCGGGCGATACCGTAGCGGTGGAATCACCAGCGTTTTATGGTGTTCTGCAAATCATGGAGCAGCTGAAGCTGAAAATTATCGAGGTTGCCACGGATCCTTCAGAGGGTTTAAGCATTGAGGATTTAGCCGAAAAAATAACCGAATGGCCGATAAAAGCCTGCATAACATCCCCGAATTACGCTACCCCTACCGGGGCCTGCATGCCAGAAAAAGCCCGCCGGGAATTGATCAATCTGGCGATAGAAAAAGATTTTTGCATTATAGAGGATGACATTTACGGCGATCTTTCCTTCCCGCCGTTTACGGCCGAACCGCTAAAAAAACTCGACCCTGACGGGCGGGTTATTCTGTGCAGCTCGTTTTCAAAAAGCTTATCAAGGGATTTAAGGATTGGTTGGGTGTTTGGCGGAAAATGGCACGACAAAATCGCTCAGCTCAAACTGGTCACCCAGTTATCTTCCAGCGAATCCACTCAACAAGGGCTTGCAACATTTATGGAAGAGGGACATTACCGCCGCTATCTGGCTCAACAGGTTAATACGCTGAAGCAGCAACAAAGGGAACTGATGACCTTATTGAGTAACCATTGGCATGATGAAATTCGTTACACCCACGCCCAGGGCGGAATTTCTATGTGGGTAGAATTAGACGAAACCATTAACACACAAAACAGTTACAACAAGGTACTGGAGCAAGGTGTAATTATGACACCCGGCTCGCTTTTCTCAGCTTCGGGACAATATAAAAACTTTTTACGTTTGAGTTATATCCATCCCTTAACAGAAAAAAGGCAAGCCGCGGTCAAAAAGCTTTTCAGCGTGCTGCTTGGGCATTAAAGATTAAGTCTATCGACGAACCCGTTTATAAAGCGGGTTAGGTTGCGACACACTGCTGCTGTAGGTAACGGAAAGTCCTTTGAGGCCTTTCATCGCATCGTACGGATCTTTGCCTTCTTTAATAGCAAAGCTGTCGAAACCACATTGACGCATCAGGCTCAGCTGATCCCGCAATACATCACCAAACGCCCGTAAATCGCCCTGATAATTTAACCGCTTACGCAGTAAATACGCCGTTGAGTAGCCACGCCCATCCTTGAAATCTTCGAAGAAAACGCCGATAAACGAGAGCTTATCAATCACGCTCTGTAATTCCATCGGATCATCATTAACACCAATCCAGACTGCTGGCGTTACCTCCTCACCCTGCTCAACACGTGCTAACCAGACTGCCATGGGTAAAACGTCATGGGGATCTGGCGTGTCATGAACGTCTTCTGCAATAACCCAGTCATCTGATTTAATAACAGCAGCATCACCAGAATGAATGCGGATAATATTCTTCATACTAAGCTCCTGCCGGGCCATAAGCGGCCAACTTAAAAGGCTCCAGCCCTATGCGCAAAAAAGTTTCATGGAAGGTTTCGTGATCATTACGATTGGATAAATATGCATTGGTGATATTTTTTACCACTCCGGGTAACACCTCTTCACTCACCGCCGGACCAATAACCTTACCGATCTGGCTGTCTTTTCCCTGAGCGCCGCCAATGGTGATCTGGTAATAGTCTTTACCGGATTTATTCAATCCTAAAATTCCTATATTCCCGATATGGTGGTGAGCACAGGCGTTAATACAACCCGATAAGTTAATACTGATATCACCGACATCCAGTTGCTCTTCAAGGCTGTAAGCCTCAGCAACTTTCCTGGCGACAGGAAAGGAATGGGCCGTCGCCAGATTGCAGTAGCTTGCTCCGGGACAAACAATCATATCGCTGACTAAACCCACGTTAGGTAACGCCAAGCCCACGTCACATAAACTTGTCCAGACGCTGAACAGGTCTTGTTTCGGGATATCCGGCAATACCAGGTTTTGTTCATGGGCAACCCGAATCACCCCAAAGCCATATAAATCGGCCAAATCGGCAATGCGTTGCATTTGTTCTGCGGTTAGATCACCCGGCGTATTGGTGGGAAATTTGGTAGAAATTGCCACGGAGGCATAACCTTTCACCTTGTGTGGTTTCACACTGCGTGATGCCCAGGAAGCAAATTCGCTATTGCTTGTTAAGTGATGACCATATTGAAGGTCAGTATCATCTAACGCTTTATAAAGCGGCGATAAAAACTGAGAAGCTACACGACTCAGCTCATCTTCAGTAAGTGTCGAAAAACTTCCGCGAATCTGTTGCCATTCGGCTTCTGCTTCTTCACGAAAAGCGTTTATACCCAGTGAATTTACCAGAATTTTAATACGTGCCTTGTACTTGTTATCACGCCGGCCATAGCGGTTGAATACCCGCAGAACCGCTTCAATATATGACAAAACTTCCGACCAGTGCAGATTGTCTTTTACGAGCTGATTAAGAAAAGGCGTACGACCCAACCCTCCGCCAACCATAACCTGAAAGCGCAGCGTTTCTTCTTCATCACGGTACAAATACAAACCGATATCGTGCATACGCACCGCTGCCCGATCTTCCTGACTGGAGCTGACTGCAATTTTGAATTTACGGGGCAGGAACAAAAACTCGGGATTTACGGTAGCCCATTGACGAATAATCTCGGCAAAAATACGCGGGTCATATTCTTCATCGGGGGCAACGCCCGCGTAGGCTTCGGTAGTCACATTACGCACGCAGTTACCCGATGTTTGAATTGCGTGCATATCAATAGACGCCAGATGCGCCAGAATATCTGGCGTATCGGCTAATTCAATCCAGTTAAACTGAATATTCTGACGGGTGGTGAAATGCCCATAGCCACGGTCAAACTTATTGGCAATTGCCGCCA
This sequence comes from Thalassolituus sp. UBA2009, assembly GCF_002335285.1. NCBI lineage: Bacteria > Pseudomonadati > Pseudomonadota > Gammaproteobacteria > Oceanospirillales > Oceanospirillaceae > Thalassolituus > Thalassolituus sp. UBA2009. The sequence goes on along the minus strand of NZ_DDCJ01000113.1, from coordinate 26,182 downwards.
GACCGCGCATCTGATCACTGGATAACGCCCCATAGGGAATAGCGACCCGCATCATATAAGCGTGTTTCTGCAAATACAGACCGTTTTGCAAACGCAGCGGCAGAAACTCTTCTTCTGTGAGCTCACCACTCATCCGGCGCGCAACCTGATCGCGAAACTCTTCTACCCGCTCGTTAACCAGCGTCCTGTCATATTCATCGTACCGATACATCCGTATCACTCTCCCCTCTGTCTGTCAGGCGGGGGAAAATATCAATCAGACAGTGTCTCTGACAGGACAAGAAAAAAGAAAAACGATAGGTACAGATGGCAGTAGCCAACCTGCAGGCTAGCGCACAGGCGATCGCAACCGCTTCACCTGCCGGGCAATATCAATAAGGCAACGTCTCGTCACTACCGGCAAACACAGAGAAAAAAGCGCCGTCAAGCATCATCTGCAATTTGTGCATAAGTTCTTTCTGTCAACCCTGAAGTTTTGCACAGAAGCTGTGGATATTTCTGTGCATATTCTTTTGAGAACTCCCCTGAATGCAGTAAATACGCCAGCCGGTAAAAACCGTGCGTTTTTTACACAGCCAGAAAAAACTAAAAATTTCTTTATTTTTCAAGGCATGGCAAGGGTTGCAGCAGGATCACAAAAAAATCGGCACGGCAAGCACAGAAGCATCAGGCATTCTCCGCCAGACGGATAAGACGCCCGGCGACATGGGGACAAAGCTGACATTGAATCCACAGATTCTGTGGATAACTAACTGGATAAGTTGGCGATAAGCAGGCCGGAGCCATAGTCCGTGGGGGTTGCTGAAAAGCGTTGGTTTTTTAGACGATTGCGGGCGGTACACACCACCCGTACAAAGAAAAAGGCATAAGGCTGTGCCGGGACCGGCTCAGAGACAACTCTCCTGTTATTCCTCCACCGGTAACGACGGTAAAGCCTTAACCGCCACTAACAGAGCCTGTGGCCGCGCCATGCCCAGAGCCTGCAGCAACATCGCCGCCACAGTGCTGTCATCCCCGTTTTCATAGCGACCTTCAACAATCGCAATCATCGCGCTGATCACGCCGGAGACCAGCAGGCGGATGGCAAGATCTTCACTGCTGTAATCAAACTGTCCCTGGCTGAGGCCCGTGCGCACATCATGGCGCACATAATCGCCCAGAGCCGAACGCATTCCCTCGGCATAGCGTACGATATTGATCAGGGCACTGGCCCATTCGCGGTCCTGTGCTGCACGGCGGATAAACGCACGGATACCGATTGCAACCCGCTCGGCACCATCAGCAACGCCACGGCTGATCAGCGCAACCTCATGAGACAAGGCTTCCGCCTGTGCCAGGCTGACGGCATCCAGCACCTCTTCTTTGGTACGGAAGTAGTTGTATACCGTTCCGTTGGATACCCCTGCTTCCTGCGCCAGTTCGTTCAGTGCCAGTTCCCCGGCACCTTTATGGGCGTAAATCTTCAGCGCCGCATCCAGCAATTGCTGGCGTGTACGGGCTTTTTTCTTGTGACCACGGGTCAGTTTTTCATTCTCGGCAGACGAGGTCATGCGGATCGCACCAGTCTCTGAAGGGAACAGAACGCCAGTGTACCACATTGAAACCGTCTCAATATTGAGATGACAGCTACTTTCCAAGCAAGCCAAGCGTCTGCTGCAGCAGCTCCGCAGCACAGCCTGCCGGGCCGGAGCACAGAATAAAGCGATCCGGACGCACCACCGCCAGCGCCGCAGACGCCGGAGCCGATAATGACTGTGCCAGGTCTTCCAGCAGCTCGGTTGTTTCCGGACTCTGATTCTGTACCCCAACCTGCAGAAAGCCACCACCGGCAGCCTGCCAGCGCGACCGTAAAGCGGCGCTCAGCCCTGCCTGCGGGTTGGTATTGAAGCCCACCAGCAGCAACCGTTCTCCCAACACATCATCACTGAGGCGGACCTCCCCGCCACTGCGTACCCATCCCTGTCCCAGCTGGCTGCCCGGAAGCAGATGTTTCAGCCCCTGCCCGGCACAGAATAACCCCTGGCGGAAACGGTTAGCCGGCTTAATCCGTAACTCTTCCAGATGACGACGCAGCGGCGGCAGCAAGCGCGACAGGCGCATCAGACCATGCACCATAAATGCAGAGACTGCATGACGGGTCATCACCAGATGGCCCATAAAGCGGGCGAGGTTGATCATGCTCACAGCATGCGGACGCCGTTCCTGATCATAACTGTCGAGAATCTGCGGCTGCGCCTGGCCACGCAGCACCCAGGCCAGTTTCCAGCCAAGGTTTGCCACGTCACGCAAGCCGGCAACCAACCCCTGACCGACAAAAGGCGGCGTGATATGCGCAGCATCACCGACCAGAAAAACCCGGCCCTTACTGAAACGCTCGCAACAACGGGCATGAAAACGGTACACCGCCGTCCGCTCAATCTGCAGATCGCTGCTGCTGATCCAGGGAGCCATCAGCTCTGCCACTTTGTCCGGGTGCTCCATCTGCTCACGGCTTTCACCACGGCGCAGCATAAACTCCCAGCGCTCACGACCACCGGGAGCCGGCATATGGGGAACTGATCGTCTGGGATCGCAGATAAACTCAACATGGTCGATGGCCTGCTCTGCCCGCTGCCGGGCATCAACAATCAGCCAGTCTTCGCCATAGGTTGTGCCCTGAAAATCCTGACCGATCAGGCTGCGGACAAGGGAGCTGGCGCCATCGGCACCAATCAGATAACGGGCGCGGATTTCTTCCTGCCGGCCAGCGTCATCACTCACCACCACGCTGACAACATCGCCCTCATCGCGCAGTGTTACCAGCTCCAGACAGCGGCGCACCGTTACCGACGGCAGAGCCGCCAGCCGTCCGGCCAGCGCCTGCTCCAGTTCCGGCTGATAAAAAGTAACCAGCTTGGGATGACCATCCAGACTGCCGCGGGTATTTGCGGTAGCAAAGCGCCCCATAACCGGACTGTGCATCTGCACCTGCGGAATCGGAATACGGGCAAACGAGTCTTCGCTCAGACCGGCCATCTGCAGAACCCGCAACGCTTCATTATCCAGTGCAATGGCTCTTGGCATCAGCAATATGTCCGGCGCTTTATCGATCACCAGTGTATTGATGCCATAGCGCCCCAGTAAGGCTGCCAGGGTTGCTCCCACAGGGCCGCAGCCAACAATCAGAACCTCTGTTGTTTCTGCTTCTTTTCCGCCACGTTCTTTGTTCATTTTTATTCTCCGCTAACGGCATCCTGGCGACGCCAACGAATGAGATTAAAACCAATATTGAAATATGTTTCAATATTGGTTTTAATCTCATAACAAAATAACAATGATCGTTCCCAGCAACGGAGTCCGCCATGATTGAACTCTCTACCCAGCAACCCCAACGGCATCCCTCGCCCACCAGCAAAGCCTGCCGGCTGGCCTATCTTGTGTTTGAGCGGCCGGAACCAGAGAAAGCCGAACGCTTCCTGCATGACTTTGGCCTGCAAACGGCCAGCCGCAGTGAAGAAGCCATCTTTCTGCGCGCCGCCGACAACGCCCCTTTCTGCTATTGCATCCGTAAGGCAGCAAAAGCAGGGTTTGCCGGATTCGGCTTTGAAGTCGCGGATATAGCCGCCCTGCAGGCGTTGAGTGAGCTGGACGGAGCATCGGCGATTGAAGAAGCACCTTATCCCGGCGGTGGCCAGCGGGTGTGTCTGCGCGATCCTTCCGGTTTCCGGGTAGAAGCCATCTGTGGCCAGAACAGCGTCGCGCCTCTGCGGCACCGTGCGCCCCTGCAGTTCAATTTCAATAACGAACATGTGCGCGTGAATGATTGCCAGCGTCCGCCGGCCACAGCGCCGGATGTACTGCGTCTCGGCCATCTGGTTCTCGAAGTAGCCGATTTTCAGCAGACCAGCGCCTGGTACACACGCCACTTCGGCCTTATTCCGAGTGATGTTCAGGTTCTGCCCGACGGCTCACCAGCCGTGGTCTTTTTCCGTCTTGATCTGGGAGACACCCCGGCCGATCACCACACGCTGGCGATGGCACAGGGCTTTATGCCGGCATACAGTCACAGTGCTTACGAACTGGTGGATGCCGATGCGGTCGGCATGGGACAGCGCGTCATGCGCGAAAAGAAATGGCAGCACGCCTGGGGAATCGGCCGCCATATTCTCGGCAGCCAGATTTTTGATTACTGGCAAGACCCCTGGGGAGCCAAGCATGAGCATTACTGTGACGGTGATTTATTTACAGCAGAGCGGCCCATGGGCGTGCATCCTGTCAGCCGCAATGCCATGTCACAGTGGGGGCAGGTGATGCCAGTCAGTTTCACCAAGCCCAAAATCACGCTCAGCGCTATCCGTGGATTGCTCAGAAGTCTGCGTTACAGCCCGGACGTTACGATAAAAAAATTAAAAACACTCGCCAGAATCTTTGGCTGACAGGAGCCCTATTATGCCTTTAGCAATTGTCCGATTCCGTCATAACAACCAGATTCGCTGGGGCCTCAGCGCCGATAATCTTATTCATCCGCTGCCCCTGCCCTGCACCACCACCGCCGGGCTGATTGCGCTGGGTTATCAGGCTGTCGCCGATGCCTGCAATAACACCGGAGAAGCTCTGGCAGACAACAGTGTTGAGTTGCTGTCCCCTATTACCGGAGACGCCAAGGTGCTGTGCCAGGGAGCTAATTATCGCCAGCATATGCTCGATTCCGGTGTCGATCCGGACGCCAAAGCCTTCAACATGTTTTTCACCAAATCGTCTGCGTCGATTACAGCCCCCAGCGGAGAAATTATCCGCCCGCCCCATGTGCAACTGCTGGATTATGAAGTTGAGCTGACACTGGTACTGGCCCGGGAAACCCGCCAGAGCGTGCAGGTAACCACCGATAATCTGCACGAATATATTGCCGGTATCTGCATTGGTAATGATGTGTCCGCACGCGATGTTCAGATTCCGCAAATGCAGTTTCATAAAGGCAAAAGCTACCGTACGTTTTGTCCGCTCGGGCCGGTTTTATGCCTGCTGAACCGGCAGGAAATGAAATACCTGAACGACCTGCAGCTGACCCTCAGCGTTAACGGTAAAGTCCGCCAGCACGACAACAGCGGCAACATGGTATTCCGTCCGGCAGAAACACTGACCGAGTATTCTCAGATCACCGATTTTAATCCGGGCGATGTCATTATGACCGGCACGCCCAGCGGCTGCGCTCTGGCTTTGCCTTCTGCCTTTCTGGTGCGGCTGGCAGCTCTTCTCCCGGAGCAGAAAAAGTGGGAGCTGTTTATGAAAAAGCAACGCGCAAGACCACAGTATCTGCAGGATGGCGACTTGGTCGAAGCCGTTATCCGCAGCACTGACGGCGTAATCGATCTTGGCCGGCAGCAGCACCGGGTTGTGCGGGGAGCCGCCTGATGGAAGGAATTGCAAATTACCGCGATGTACTGGCAGCAGAAGCCATGGCACCCGCGCCATTGCCCACCAGCACGTATCAGCTGCTGCACGATGCCGCCGTAAAATATGCCAGCCAACCGGCACTGTCTTTTTTTCTGCAGACCGACGACCACCATAAACCGGAAGTGTTCAGTTACCAGCAGCTGCTGGAACAGGTGCACCGTACGGCCAATATGTTCCACCATCTCGGAGCCGATAAAGATACGGTCATTGCTTACATACTGCCTAACCTGCCGGAAACGCATTTTGTTATCTGGGGCGGACAGGCCAGCGGAATCGTAGCCGCCATTAACCCGCTGCTCGAAGCGGAGGCGATGGCCGAATTGCTTAATGCTGCCAACGCCAGCATTCTGGTAACCTTGGCCCCTTTTCCGGGAACCGATCTGTGGCCAAAAGTGCAGCAAATACTGCCGCAATTGCCCGCACTTAAGCATTTGCTGCTGATCAATATGGCTGACCATATAAGCGGCCTTAAAGGTCTCGCTGCCCGCCTGCTGCAAAAAAAAGAAGCGCGTTCACAATCCGGCTGGCGCGGTCTGCGGCACGGCTTACCGGCCACGCTTCAGCTGCATGATTTCAGGCGTTTATGCCAGACCCAGAACGCCACAGAACTGCTCAGCAAGCGCCATTTTGACGGTGACGATTATTCTTCTTTTTTCTGTACCGGTGGCACCACCGGCCTGCCGAAAATTGCTATGCGCCGTCATCGCAATGAAGTGGCCAATGTGCATTCGGTTGCACAGTTTATGGGAGCCAATATCGGTCCCGGAAAAAATGTGTTCTGCGGCTTACCACTGTTTCATGTCAATGCGGTCCTGATTACCGGGCTGTTGCCATTCTCGCGCGGCGCCCATGTGATTCTCGGCACCCCGCAAGGTTACCGTGGCGACGGTGTGGTGAAGCGCTTCTGGGAAATCGTCGCAACACACCGGATTCATTTTTTCAGCGGTGTACCAACCCTGTATGCCAGCCTGCTTGATGTACCCATCGGCAATCATGATATCCGCTCACTGGAGTATGGACTTTGTGGTGCCGCCCCTCTGCCGGTAGAAGTATTCCGCCGTTTCCAGCAATGCACCGGACTGAAAATTCTCGAGGGTTACGGACTGACAGAAGGCACCTGCGTCAGCAGCGTTAACCCGCCTGCAGGTGAACGCCGTCTGGGGTCTGTTGGCCTGCGGGTGCCCGGACAACAGATGAAAGCCGTTGCCGTAGATGAGCAAGGTGCTTACCTGCGCGATTGTTCTCCGGGGGAAAGCGGCGTGCTGGTTATTTCCGGAGCCAATGTTTTTGCCGGCTACCGTATCGACAGCCAGAATAAAGATTTGTGGCTCGACTGCCACGACACACATCGCTGGATGAATACCGGCGATCTTGGGTATCAGGATAA
>NZ_DDCJ01000113.1:18960-19118 GCF_002335285.1 Thalassolituus sp. UBA2009 | reverse complement strand
CATAATATCGACCCGGCCATGATCGAAGAGCCTTTACACCGTCACCCCGCTGTTCAGCTGGTTGCCGCCGTCGGCCGTCCGGATGCTCATGCCGGTGAACTGCCTGTCGCCTATGTACAGCTGAAACCGGGCGCGCGGGTCAGTACGGCTGAATTACA
>NZ_DDCJ01000113.1:2909-18699 GCF_002335285.1 Thalassolituus sp. UBA2009 | reverse complement strand
CTGACCGACGCCATCCCCCTCACCCCGGTCGGCAAAATTTTTAAACCCGCCCTGAAAAAACTCGAAATTCACTCAGCATTAATCGAAGCTCTGGAGCAGGCCGGCATCGCCTGTGCGCAATTACTGGTGGAAGACACCAAACAAAAAGGTATGCAGCTGCTGATTTATCTTGAACAGGACAGTGACCCACAACGCCGGGCCGCTGAAAAAATACTCGGTCGTTTTCCGTTTGTATTTTCTTTTGCCCGGCAAGAAGCAACCGCCTGATACGGCGGCTGCGGCTACTCCTCAGCCGCCAGCCGCAGCCGTTCCCAGCTCTGCATAACCTGCTTACGCAGCGGCCCCCAACGATAACCGCCCAGCGCCCCGCTCTGCTGAATCACCCGGTGACAGGGAATCATAAAGGCCACCGGGTTGGCGCCAACCGCATTACCAATCGCCCGTGCCGCCGTTGGCTGCCCCAGCTGCGCCGCCAGCTGGCCATAGCTGAGCGCATGGCCGGCAGGAATGGTTAATAACGCGCGCCAGACCGCCAGCTGAAAATTGGTGCCACGCACATGCAGCGACAACGGCGCACCAGCATCACTGCGCTTGCGGGTAAACAGCGTGGCGACCAGCTGTTGTGCCGCGGCGTTATCTTCGTGCCAACCGGCCGCCGGCCATTCAGCCTGTAACGCGGTCAGTTCTTCGCCAGCGCTGAGTTCTTTATGCTTTTGTTGCGGGTCGGTTAAGTCATTGTCGCTGCGGATAAAGGCAGCCCGGCACAGACCACGGGGGGTTTGCGCAATAAACATCGGGCCAAAGGGCGTGTCTGCCACGCCGTAACGGATGGTCAGCCCGGCGCCGGCGCGCTGATATTCACCCGGCGTTACCGCTTCCAGCTGAACAAAATGATCGTGCAGCCGGCTGCTGCCGCTTAAGCCCAGTTCATCGGCCGCTTCCAGTAAGGGCAATTGCTGACGCAGCAGGAATTTACCGCGCTCCAGTGTTAATACCTGCAGAAAACGTTTGGGGCTGGTGCCCGCCCACTGACTGAACAGACGCTGAAAATGAAAAGGGCTGAGATTAACCGCCGCTGCAATATCCTCCAGCGCTGGCTGCTCGCGCGCATGCTCCGTAATAAAACGGATAGCCGTTGCGATTCGTTGATAGTCAGACATAAGCAGCTCCGCGCCGGTTGGGTATTAGGGCCTGTTAGCACTAAGTGAAACAGGTCCAATTCACTTCATCATAAAAATCCGGGCCACGAACACAACCCGGATCTTGCGCTTAACGGATACCGGCGCGACGGATTTTTCTGACATTGATATTCATCAGATAGCGCAGCAGATAACGGTACAGAATACGTTTTAGCCCGCGCAGGTTGGTGCCCATCGCCGCGTAAAATTCATCCGGCGTGTTATAAACGCCGTAGTCGTCGGCAATGCCTTCTTTCTGAATATAGGTATTGCCGCCCTGCCAGTCGTTCTGTGGTTTTTGCAGACAGGGCGTGGCAATGCCATAACCACTGAAAGCTTCACACTCGCTGGCAAAGGCTTTCTGCACCTGCTGCAGATACGGCTGGTCGATAATATAACCCTCTATTTCCAGCCAGCGGCCATCGTAATAAATTTCGACCCAACTGTGCAGAATGCGTGCGGGTGCAAAGGCGAACATCCACAGCGGAATCGCCCCCTTCTGCAGCTCGTTATAAATGGTAAAACCGTGAAAGCGGGCAGGAATGCCCAGCGCCCGCAACAGCGCCATCAGCAGCGTGCCTTTGGTATTGCACTGGCCGTAACCATCACTCAACACCTTACTCGCGCTGAGGCTGTCATCGGCGTTGTAGCCAAAGCGGATATCGTCGCGCACAAAACGATAAACCTCTGCAATCTGCTGGCGGGTATCCAGCTGGTGCCAGCCCTGTTGCTGAATCAGCTGCTGAATGGCCGGATGCTGATAATCCAGCATGGGAGTTGTGGCCAGATAGCTATCCGCGCTGGTGTCGGTATTAACCGATGCATTGCTGGTATTAAAGGTGTTTGCCGTATCAGTCATCATAGTGCTCCTGTTTTTTTACCAGACTAACGCCGGTACAGGCTGATAACTTGAATAAACTGGCTGACTTGCTCGTGTGATTTATGGTGGAGATTAATGGTGGTGATCAATTGCGGGCCAGCTGCAGCGCCTCGCGCACCGATAACCCAAAATGACGACGGAAAGTCCGGCTCAGATGAGCGCTGTCGGCAAAGCCCGCATCCTGCGCTGCATTGGTCGCACTCTTGCCCTGATGTAACGCCTGCACCGCACAGAGCAGGCGGCGCCATAACAGATAGGGCCGCCAGGGCATGTGCATCTGCTCACGGAACAGATGCAGAAAACGGCTCTCCGACAACGCCAGTCCGGCGGCAATATCCCGCGCACGCCATTGCGAAGGTTTGATGCAGCCGCCGTTAAAACACTGATCCAGTTGCTGCTGCAGTCGCAGCAGGCGGCTGTCGGTTATTTGCAGATTAAATGCCTGTTTATCAAGCCCCAGCAAATGGCTTAACGCCGCCAGTAACTCTGTGCAGTCAGCCGCAGATGCCGGGCCAGGCAGGGATACCAACAGCTGGCCATTCATGTGTTGCAAAGCATGTTTACCGGCAACAGACAGAGGCTCCAGCAAAATAACCCAGCAGTGTTCTGCGGCCAGATCGTGCTCCGCTTGCGGTGCAATCAGCAACGGGCCTGTGCCTTTTTCAGCGTTCAGCTGCCAGTGCCCCTGCGCGCCGGGCCACACCAGTTGCAGAGCCGCATGCTGATGTTTATCGGCGAGTATATGCGGGCTGTAAAAGGCCAGAATGCCGGGTTTAATAATCAGCACAGGAATTGTTTACCGCATTGATTAAATAATTAAGCGCCATATAAACGCAGCGCTTCGGCAATGGCGGTATGGTCGGGCGTAATATCCAGCGCCCCCAGCTCCGACAAGGGCTGCCAGAATACGGCTTCAGCCTCGTGGGCCTGAATATTGCCGTGCCATTCGGTAATTAAATAATAATGCAGCAGCTGCAGCTCGTCGGTGGGGTGCAGTAATGAGCAGACGTAACGGGCATTCAGCGGCCGGATGCCCAGCTCTTCATCCAGCTCGCGCAGCAACGTGTCGTGCTGATGTTCGCCTTCTTCCATATGCCCGCCCGGCACCATCACCAGACCCGGATCGATTTCTTTATCGTCGCGGCGTTTTTCCAGCAATACACAATCATCGCGCAGCAGAATAAAGGACACACAGGGCGCAAAGGGCTGAGGAGTAATAGCAGCGGACATGGCGATATCCTGAAGATTAAATGGTGCATTGTTATAACCAGCCTGCGCTCCGGGTACAAGCTCCGCATCACAAGCCGGACAGAGCGCATGTCCGTTTTATCGGGGCAAGATCAGGTGCGACAAGTCGCCGCAGGGGAAGGCCGGGAACTTTCTGCTATCGTCGCGCAAATTTTCAGATATGGAATGCTGTAATGGCTCAGCCGACGTCAATCGCTCCTGCCCGCCTGCTGGCAACCACACCCCTGCCCTTGTTATTCCCCCTGTTATTACCCCTGCTGTTCGCAGGCAAGAATGTATCTGCCGCTGATGCCGAGCTGGAACCGCAGGTCAGCCGTGCCAGTGGTATGCCACAAAATGTCAGCACCCCGCTGCGGGAAATAACCCGCGAGCAATTACAGAGCATCAACTTTATTAATACCGAAGATGCCGTACGTGACCAGCCCGGTATTATCGTACGTAAACGTTACATCGGTGATCCGAATGCCACCCTCGGCATGCGCGGCAGCAATATGTTCCAGACCACCCGTTCGCTGGTTTTTGCTGATGGTATGCCACTGCATTATCACCTGCAGACACGCTACAGTGGTGCACCGCGCTGGTCGGTTGTTGCACCGGCCGAAATCCAGCAGGTGGATATTCTGTACGGCCCTTTTGCAGCGGAATATTCCGGCAACGCCATGGGCGGGGTTGTTAATATTCAGACCCGTCTGCCCGACGAGCGGGAAATCAGCATTGAAGGCAGCAGCTTTGTGCAGGACTACGACCGCATCGGCCGTAAACAACAATTATCCGGCCAGCATTTATACACCAGCTGGGGCGAGCGTTTTGGTAACCTGCAGTTACTGGCTGGTTTTCAGCGTTTGCAAAATGATGGTCAGCCACAAAGCTTTTATTACAGCGCCGAAAAACCAACCACCGGCAGTCCGGCCAGAGGCGGAATTCAGGGGCGGGACAGTAAGGGCAACCCGGTGCTGTATTATGGTGATGCCGGTATCGCCGAAACCCTGACTGATTTATATAAAATCCGCGCACGCTACAATCTGCCCGACGGCGAAGTCCGCGCCAGCCTGGTCTATGAGCAACGGCAGAATAATAATACCGATGCCCGCAGCCTGATACGTGACGCCGGCGGTAATACCGTTTACAGCGGCAATATCAGTCAGGATGGTCATAACTACAGCCTCAGTGGCAGCAGTTTCCGCCACAGCCGGCAAGACCGCCATTCGCTGCTCAGTGCGCTGGGCGTGACTCTGCCAATAGCGGGCAGCTGGTATTGGCAGGCGGATATCAGCCAGTTTGATATTTTAAAAGACGAGCAGATACGCTCGGCCAGAAACCCGGCTGATCCTGCCTGGGATGGCAGTGGTGATATTCAGAATTTCCGCGATACCGGCTGGCAGACGGCGGATATTAAAAGCGGCACACAGAGAGTGTTTGGCCGCCGTGATATGAACCTGTTGCTCGGTTATCACTATGGTGATTATCAGCTTGAGCTGGAAAAAGGCGCTTACGATTATGCCTCCGGACAAAGTGCCGGACAGACACCGTTATCGGGTGGTGAAACGCGTATACAGGCAATTTTTGCCGACTATGGCTGGCAATTTACCAATACACTGGATCTGACACTGGGCCTGCGCCATGAGCGCTGGCAGGGGCTGAACGGCTTTAAAGGCAATGACGAAAATCCGGACCGCAACGAAAGCGCCGTATCACCCAAATTTTCCCTTGGCTGGCAACTGGCTCCGCTGTGGCACAGCCGTTATTCCCTTGCCCGCGCGGTACGTTTTCCTATCGTTGAAGAGCTGTACGAAAATGCCAGCAACGACGATGTACAACAAATTGCCAATGCCAGTCTGAAGCCCGAAACCGGTATCCACCATAACCTCAATATTCAGTTCGATGATGGCCGGCAAAGCCTGAAGATTAATCTGTTTTACGAAAAAATCCGCGACACTATTTTTAACCAGAGTGGCATTTATACCGATGCTTTCGGTAATCCGCTGACCGTCAGTTCGTTTCTGAATATCGACCGCGTATCAACCCGCGGAGCCGATATCAGCCTGCAGCGCCGCGCGCTGTTTATGCCGCAGCTCGATGTGCGTTTTAATGCCACCGCCCTGCGTTCCCGTATTGATAAAAACGACGGCGTGGCTGACAGCGAAGGCAAAGATATGCCGCGTATTCCGCGCTGGAGTCAGAATCTGACTCTGACCTGGCATCAGAGTACAGCACTGGATTTCAGCACCAGTGTGCGCCATATCAGCGACAGCTATAACGAACTGGATAACAGCGACCACGAGCAGCGCGTATTCGGTGCGATTGATGCCTACACCTTTATCGATGCCAGGATGCGTTACCAGTTTAACCGCCATGCTCAGCTGTCGGTTGGTGCCGATAATATTACTGACCGGGTAGCCTACGTTCATCACCCTTATCCGTCACGCACACTGTATCTGGAGGGCGGTTACCGCTTCTGATAATGAACCATAATCTCTACCGGAAAATCTGGCGCTGGCATTTTTATGCCGGATTATTTGTACTGCCCTTTATGCTCATTCTGGCCCTGAGCGGAATTGTCATGTTGCTGCAACCACAGCTGGAACAATGGCAGTTTGACGATTATTTAACCGTTAGCCCCAGCGCTCAGCAGCTATCTGCCGACGACCAATACCAGGCCGTAAAAACAGCCTTTCCGAACGCAGCGATTGAACAGTACCTGCCGGCCAAAACACCGCACAGCAGTGCACGTTTTCATATCCGCGAAGGTAACAGCAACCGTATTGTTTTTGTTGATCCTTACCGGGCCAGCATCATTGGCAGTATGGCGTTAGCGGATACCTGGTATGCCATTGCCGATGATATTCATGGCACCCTGATGGCCGGATGGTTTGGTGATGCTTTGCTCGAAGCCTCTGCAGGCCTGTGTATTTTTTTATTAATATCCGGGCTCTACCTGCACTGGCCACGCAGCCGTAAAAGTTCTTTATGGCGTATCCCATTAGCCCTGCATCATAAACGCTCACGCTGGCGCCAGCTGCATGGCGCGCTGGGATTATGGCTGAGTCTGCTACTGGTATTTTTTGCCTTAAGTGGCCTGGCTTGGAGCGGCGTATGGGGGCAAAAAATCGTACAACCCTGGGGCAGTTTTCCCGCAGAAAAATCGGCCCAATTCTGGCAGCCGGAGAAAAATTCAGCAGTTAATCCTCATGCCGGGCACCACAGCGCCATGCCGGATACCGCGACGTTAAACAGTGGAAATCTGAATGAAATATCCTGGAGTGCCGAGCAATTGCCGATCCCGATAGCAGAACCTGCCGCCGCGCATCCGCTTACAGCGCAACAGATTATAAATATCGGCAAACAACTTCTGCCCGGTTATTTCCGCCTCAGCTTTCCGCGCGGTGAACAAGGCGTATATACCCTGATTGCCTCAACCAGCAGCGGTGATATTACCGATCCCATACAGGACAGAACGGTGCATATCAACCCGGCGGATGGTCGGGTGTTAGCCGATATTGGCTGGAATAATTACAACCTGCTGGCAAAAAGCATGGCCGCCGGAATTGCCCTGCATAAAGGTCAGGCGGGGCTGTGGAATCTGTGGCTCAACATTATCGCCTGCCTGTTATTAATGTTGCTGGCACTGGCTGGTCTGGTGTTGTGGTGGAAGCGCCGCTCGCCAAGTAAAGGCAGCCTGTTACGCCCGCCGGCTGCGGATAAAACATTAAACCCGTTATGGCTGTTGCTGCTGATCAGCTTTGCGCTACTGTTCCCGTTAAGCGGTCTGGCATTGCTGGGCTTTGCCTTACTGGACTTTGCGCTGCCAGACAGATTAACGGGCAACTTAACGACGGCAACACCGCTGAACAGCTAAACATCTGATCCTGACTCAGGCCCAGACTCAGGCCCAGACTCAGACCCGGGCTCAGGCCATAGCAATGGCCTGAGCTACCGTTGCCGGCGTGGTTAATAACGCGGTATCAAACACGCCCTGCCGCCGTGCCGGATCAAGCAGATTCCAGCCAAAGGCGTGCAGGTCATCTTCGTTCGGTTCAATGCGGATAACCCGTTTACCGGCGGCACGCAGCATAGCTTCTTCACGGTCTACTATGCGTGTCATCCCCTTGCGGGCGTAACGCTCAACGGCATTAAAAAGACTGCCGGCTTTACCAGGCCAGCGTGATGCCATCGGTGCGATAATAATGACTTCATCGACGTCTTCGTTAACCAGTAAATCCGCCGACGCCGGTGACATAATGCCGCCATCCAGGTAGGTATTCCCCTGAATATTCACCGGCGGACAACAACCCGGCACCGCATAGGATGCACACACCGCACGCGATAATGGTACCTGAGTAAAATCATCGGCCTGACTGCCAATGGCACGGCGCTCGGCGGTTTTTGCATCCACTGCCATCAGCCAGAGTTTTTTCTCTGTTTGCTGTCCGCTCTGTAGTGCTTGTGGCCAGAGATCACCAGCCGATGCCGACTGAATAAGACGCACAAAGCCCGACATATCGGTACGGCCGCGGGGCAAAATTCCGCAGAGTCCGGTTAGTAAACTGACTTCACGGTTTAAGGCTTTTTTAAATAACGCCGGGCCACTGAATTTCCATTGTGGCCAGGGCGGTAATTTACCGCCGGAGTCGGTCGCATGGTTCCAGTAACAGCCTTGCTGCGGCTCATTATTTTGCGCGGCGACTAAGCGCTCCAGACTGACACCACTGGCAAGCAGTGCAGCCAGCACTGCGCCGACCGAAGTGCCCACCAGAATATCGGCATCGGCCGGATTCCAGTTCAGCTGTTTACTCACCGCCTGCAGCGCAGCAATGCTCCAGGCACCACCGGCAACGGCACCACAACCCAACACCAGCGCCCGTTTTGGCTGATTCATACGCTGGCCTCCGTGGCTTTTTTCCGCCGTGCTGTTGTTTTTTTCGTGCTGTTGGCTGTTATGTTCTGAGCCGCCCAGTCAACCTTTGCCAGACCAAAATAAGACGCCATATCAAAACGGCTTAACAGCTGGCGCATACGGTAAGTACTCCAGGGAAAACCGATACTGTTTTTACCATTCTGATCGAGGTAATAACTGGAGCAGCCACCGGTATTCCAGACCGTTCCCTGCAGTTCCTGCTGCACCCGTTGGTTATAACCCTGCTGCACCTCAGCTTTTACTTCCAGCGTCTGCAGCTGATTACGCTGCATGGTTTTTATTGCGCCCATAATGTAATTAATCTGAGCTTCGATCACGATAAAGGCCGAGTTATGACCAATCGCCAGATTAGGACCAAGAATTAAAAAGAAATTCGGAAAATTATGAATACAGGTGCCACGGTAAGCCTCCGGACTGCCCTGCCAGACATCATCCAGCGAACGACCATCGCGACCATGTACATGGCGGGCAATAGGCACATCAGACACATGAAAACCGGTGCCAAGAATAATCACATCCACGTCGGCTTCGCTGCCATCCTGACCAACCACAGTATTGCCACGGATTTCTTTAACACCGGTGGCCAGCACCTCAACATTGCTTTGTGCCACCGCCGGATAATAATTATTTGACAGCAATACACGCTTACAGCCCATGGTGTAATCCGGGGTTAATTTGCGGCGTAATTCCGGGTCTTTAATCTTGCGGTTAATGTGCGCGGTGGCGATTTTTTGCATCCACTTTAATAACAGCGGTTTGCGGAAACCGACGCCAAAGGCCTCAAAGCCGGTGTAAATGAGTTTACGCCAGCTGTTCAGAGTTAACGGCAAACGGAAGAATGCACGCTCAATGGCCGGAATACGGTGATCGGGTTTGGGCAGAATCCATTGTGGCGTGCGTTGGAAAATACTCAGCTTGCCAACTTTTGGCTGTATTTCCGGCACAAACTGAATGGCCGAGGCACCGGTACCGATCACCGCCACCCGCTTGCCGTTTAAATCACAGTCGTGATTCCAGCGTGAGGAATGAAACACCTCACCGTTAAATTCCTTAAGACCCGGCAGCTTCGGCATAATGGGTTCATGCAGATAACCCACCGCCGAAATGACTTTGTTGGCCGTCAGCTCAGTTTTAACATCGCCCTCTGCGGTTTTAATTAACCACTGCTGCGACTCTTCCTGCCAGAAACTGTCTTCCACTGCGATGCCATAACGGATAAAAGGCGTTATACCAAAACGCTCTGCTGTGCTGCGCACATAACTGAGAATTTCCGCCTGCGGTGCAAAGGCACGGCTCCAGTCCGGCTTTTGCGCAAACGAATACGAGTACAGCGCCGAGGGTACATCGCAGGCACAACCCGGATAGGTATTGTCGCGCCAGCAACCACCCAGATCCGGGTATTTTTCCAGAATCAGAAAATCGCTGAAGCCCTGCTCCAGTAGTTTAATTGCAGCGCCAATACCACTGACGCCGGCACCGATGATGATGGTATCCCAGTGTGTTTTTTTCATTGTTATTGTTCCCGGCTCAAAGCTGATTACCCATTCCGTTTTAGTGCAGACTACCCAAAGCGGAATAGCTCGTCAATTTTGATAGGGACGCCCAGGTCGTCAGGCAAAAGCAGCCACACTTCGCGCCAGAGCCGCGCCGTCTCTGGTCTGGCGGATAATGGCCGCCTGCCTGCGGGTGGATTCGTGTCAGCTCCTTTGTTCTTTGCCACGGTATATTGTCCGCAAAGCACAGGTGCCCACCGTAAAACCCAGCCCTGCTTTGCGCTCCTGCCCCCTGTTTAATAGCTCCGCTGCGGCAGAAACTGGCATTTTTGCCATAAAGACTGCGCCATAAGGCTATTAACCCCGGTCTGTTTTGAATCCATACTGCCACTTCAAAAATAATAACGACGCCAGGGCAACTCTGACCATGCCGATCCGCAAAGAATACCGTTACGACAATGGTGAGCATTCCGTTACCGGCACCCGTGTCGGTCGTTTTAATCTGGGGATTAATACCACCTTTATTGTCTATCGTATTGGCGACACACTGATTGATACCGGCCCATCCAACCAGTGGCGTGAAGTAAAGCAGGTACTGGAGCGCAGTCAGCAACACACGCCGCTGCGCCAGCTGTTAATTACCCATCACCATGAAGACCACAGCGGTAATGCCCGTCGTATCAGCCAGCTGACCGGCGTTTTGCCCTATGCACCGGTTCAGGGGCAGGAAAAACTGGCACGCGGTTATCGCACCCCGTTGTTGCAAAAAATTATCTGGGGCAGCCCCCGGCCGGTAGCGACCCAGGCTTTGCATAACAACCTGACGCTGAGCGATGGCAGCCCGGTTATTCCTGTGCATACTCCCGGCCACGCCAAAGATTTAACCTGCCTGTTTATGCCAGCGCAGAAATATTTATTCAGCGGCGATATGTATATTTCCAAATCACTGAAATATCTGCGCAGCGATGAGCATCTGGGCGATCTGATTCACAGTCTGGATAAACTGCTGGCGCTGGATTTCAGCGTCTTATTCTGTCCACACCGTGGCATTGTTGAAGATGGCAAAGCCGCACTGCAGGAAAAACGCGACAACCTTTACCGGCTGTGTGAGCAGGCGCAGCAATTGCAGCAACAGGGGCTGAAAGAAGAGGATATTGTTGTCCGCATACTGGGGCCGGAAGATTTTCTGGCCAAAGCATCGCGTTACAACATCTCTAAAAGTAATCTTATCCGGCAGGCGCTGATCTATCCGCTGTAATCGCTCCATATAACAAATCATTGTGATCTGTTACAAAAAATCCTTACCCATATACTCTTTCGGCGGCTGACAGGATTGCAGCCCGCCGTTGATTTCGTTATAAATTGCGGCCCAATCAAACAAGGACGTATCCGGATGAATCCATCTGTTTCTTCTGCCAACAGCAATGCTGGCGAAACCCGCACCCTGCCGGTTATTTTTTCCGGTAAAAAAGGTGAATACCTGAAACTCTGGCTGGTGAATATGCTGCTCAGCATTCTCACTCTGGGCATTTACAGTGCCTGGGCCAAAGTCCGCAATACCCAATACCTGTATGGTCACACTCAGGTTGAAGGTCATCGTTTACAGTATCTGGCTACTCCACTGCAGATTCTGCGCGGCCGTATTATTGCGGTAATTCTTTTTGGTTTATATGTGATTGTTTCCAGCCTGCATCCGGTTGCCAACCTGGTATTAATGCTGCTGTTACTGATTGCATTGCCATGGCTGCTGATTCAGGGACTGCGTTTTACCCTGCGCATGACCGCCTACCGTAATGTGCGTTTTTCTTTTGATGCCAACTACGGCGGAGTATTACTGCACTTTATTCTGCTGCCTGTTCTCGGCGCTCTGACCTTTGGTCTGGCTATGCCGTGGGTAATTCAGCGTCTGCAAAAATATATTCATGACTCCATCAGCTTTGGCGGTCATAACTTCAGCCTGAATTCTTCAGCCGGTTACTACTACAAAGCCGTTCTGGTCTGCATTGGTCTGTCTGTTCTGTATTTTATTGCTCTGGCCCTTCTGGGTGGTGGCGTATTTGCCGCTCTGGCTGCTGAAAACCCTGCGGCACTGGGCGGCCTGGTCATTATCGCAATCAGCTATTTCATGTTTGGTTATGTAATTGGTGCGGTGTATCAGAGCATGATCCGCAACCATGTAATGAACAACCTGAGCATTGATGGCGTGGTGTCTTTTAATTCCAGTGTGGAAGTGAAGCCTTATATCTGGCTGATGCTGTCTAACTCACTGCTGCTGATATTTACTCTGGGTCTGGCCTATCCGGTAACCCAGATCCGTAAAAACAAATTTCTTGCGGATGCCACACTGGTTAATCTGCAACCAGCCGCAGATCATCTGGTAAATACGGTTGATGATAAATACTCCGCCTTTGGCGAAGAAGCCGCCGGTCTGTTTGACGCGGATCTGTCACTGACCTGATTAATCAGTAAACCCAAAGGGAGAAGCCCGCATGGCAACCGATAGCTCACCCATTGCGGGCACCTTCCAGCTGGCCGGTCGTGCAGAAGCACACCCGGCCATTGCCCGTATTAATGATAATGGCAGCGTACAGATTATCGCCGCCAATGATCAGCGCCCACTGCATTACAGTAACGCTCAGGATATGCAGTATGGCGATATTATTCCTGGCCTGCCGGCCGAATTAATCTTTGCCGACGGCGCCCGTTTTATTCCCACCGATGCATCCTATCGCTGGCCGGGTTTATCCGGTGCCAAACGTTTACCGGCCTGGCTTGAAACCCACTGGGTAGCTGTACTGGCCGCAGTTATTCTGGTTCCGGGTTTTATCTGGCTGATGGTACACAAAGTGATTCCTTCCGCCGCCAGTGCCAGCGTGCAGTATTTACCCGAATTTGTTGCCACCGAACTGGGTGAACAAACCCTGGACCTGCTTGACCGGTTTTATATGGAACCCACTCAGGTCAGCAACGAACAACAGGAAAAGATCACCGCCGACTGGCATGCCATTCTGCAGCGACTGGAACTGCCAGAGGATAAATTCCGCTTATATTTCCGTGCCAGCAATATCGGCGCCAATGCCTTTGCCCTGCCCGACGGCAGCGTGATTCTGACCGACGGAATTGTTGAGCTGATGCAGGATCACCCGGAGCAGCTCAATGCGGTTCTGCTGCACGAGATTGGTCATGTTGAACATAAGCACAGCTTGAAAACACTGGCGCAGGCCACGGCGACCACCATGATGTTTGCCATGATGTTCGGCGATATCGACGGTGCCGGAGAAATGATTATTGGTGCCGGCACCAGCTTGCTGCAAAGCGCATTTTCGCGCGATATGGAACGTGAAGCCGATGCTTATGCCTACACCCAGTTGCATAAAATCGGTCATTCGCCGGTGGATTTTGCCAATGCTATGCGCGCACTGATGAAATCCCACGGTGCCAGCGATGAACAACTGCAGGGCAATGGGAACGGTGAAGACAACGGTAAGGAATTACTGGAATATCTGAGTTCACACCCGGATACATTAGAGCGGATTAAAGCTGCTGAAGAATGGCAGCCAGACACAAAATAATGCTCTGATTGCGGTGAAGAAAAAAGCGATACCGGTAAACAGGTATCGCTCTTTCGCAGTTTACTGCGCTCTCTTGCTGCTTATTGCGCTCTCTCTGTTTATTGCGCCGCAATGACGGCCATGGTCAGACGTGAAATACAGCTCAGCTTGCCTTCGGCGTTATTAATACGGATTTCCCAGACCTGAGAGCTGCGGCCTTTGTGTACCAGTCTGGCGATACCGGTTAATTCACCGGAGCGCACGCCACGCAGATGGTTGGCATTAATTTCCTGCCCCACCGCATATTCCTTGCTGTTATCCAGACACAGGTTGGCCGCCATGCTGCCCAGAGTTTCGGCAAATAATACGTTGGCGCCACCGTGTACCAGCCCAACCGGCTGAAAGGTGCGCTCATCGGCAGGCATAGTACCGGCAACATAATCATCACCGACTTCGGTAATAACAATGCCCAGATTACTACAGGCGGTATTTTCCATCTGGCGGTTCATATCCGCGATGTCGGGGGTGGCAAACCAGATACTGCTCATCAAAACCTCTGCTTCTGTGTGTTTGTTGTATTTCTGCAGATAAGTTTTTTATCAGAAAGCCCGGGGCCATGCACCCCGACTTTAGCGGCTATTGAAGAACAATCTGTATCAGGCCTGCATCCAGCCCAGATTTTGCTGCGCATAACGCTGCGCCAGCGGCATATCCAGCGCATAAGCTTCGGCCAGTAACTGCGCATCCGCCAGTAACTCCACCGCACCACAGGCCAGTACTTCGCCGTGGCGTAAGATCAGCACCCGGTCAGCCCAGCAGGCCGCCAGGCTGATGTCGTGCATCACCGCCAGTACGGCAACACCCTGCCCGGCAAATTCACCAACACGCTGCATAATGCTGTGCTGATGGGCCGGGTCGAGGGCCGAGGTGCATTCGTCGAGCAATAAATAACGCGGCAGTTCGCGGCCATCGCTGTTTTTCTCCGCTTGCCAGATCTGCGCCAGTACCCGTGCCAGCTGCACCCGTTGCTGTTCACCGCCGGATAACCCGGAATAATTGCGCCGGCGCAGATGCCAGACATCAGCACACTGCATGGCCGCCCGCTGCAGCGCGGTGCTGTGCAGTTCGTCACCGTGGGGAGCGCGCCCCAGAGCCACGACCTGATCTACACGGAACGGAAATGCCAGCTCCACTTTTTGTGGCATCACCGCCATCTGCCGCGCACGTTCAGCGCCGTTCCAGAATTTAAGCGATAAATGATCCAGAATAATATCGCCCTGATAATTACTGAATTCACCACACATGCACTTCAGCAGCGTCGATTTACCGGCCCCGTTAGCACCCAGTACCGCCAGTTTTTCTCCATAACCCAGATGCAGATTAATATCGTTCAGAAGTGTTTTTGATGATCGGCCTGCAGCGCTTCCCAGATTCACACTCAGGTGTTTAACATTCAGCATTATCTGCTCCTGTTGCTGACAGCTCCCCGTTCAGCCACGGTTGTGTTTTACCTGCTGCAACAGCAGGCTTAAAAATACCGGTCCGCCAATCACCGCCATAACCAGCCCCACAGGTAAATCAGCCGGTGCCAGCCAGGTACGGGCAATCATATCGGCAATCAATAACAACGAAGCGCCCAATAACACAGAGGCCGGTAATAACGCACGGTGATCCGGCCCGATTAACAGACGCAATAAATGCGGCACCACCAGACCGATAAAACCAATCATGCCGGCCACGGCGACACCGGCACCAACCATTAACGCGGCTGCCGCAATTAACCAAAGCTTGGCCTGTTGCACGCGATAACCAAGATGGGTTGCTACCGCTTCGCCCAGTAATAATGCATTTAATAACCGCGCAAAACGCGGCAGAAAACATAAAGGCAAAATAATACAGATACTGAGGGCCGCAATTTCCGGCCAGCGACCGTGAGCCAGACTACCCATTGACCAGAACGTCATAGAACGCAATGCCTGATCGTCGGCCATGTAGGTAAGAATGCCGGTTAATGCTCCGGTTAATACGTTAATGGCCACGCCTGCCAATAGCAGCGTTGCTACCTGCGTCTGACCATTACGGGTACCTAAACGGTAAATCACCAGAGTAACTGCCAGACCGCCGAGAAATGCAGCAATCGGTAAGGCCAGAGGCCCCATAACCACGACCCAGAACGCCAGCAGAGAATCTTTTAAAACAATAACGGCAACCGCCGCCAGTGCCGCGCCACTGGCAACACCGATTAATCCGGGGTCGGCCAGCGGATTACGGAAAACTCCCTGAGTAACCGCTCCGGCCGCCGCCAGACCCGCACCGATAAGCACCGCCAGAAGAGTGCGCGGCAGGCGTAATTCACGCACCACCCAGTCGCTCTGCCCCTGAATGTCGGCAAAGGTGATGGCATTCCATAACGACTGCAGCACCTGGGCATTGGTTAATTCTACCGGGCCGGTACGCAGCGATAATAAAATCAGCAAAACCAGTAACCCGGCGGCGGTAAAAATTAACAGCGCCTGACGCAACGC
>NZ_DDCJ01000113.1:0-2579 GCF_002335285.1 Thalassolituus sp. UBA2009 | reverse complement strand
CCAATACGCGGCCCAAAACCCAGCACCAATGAAGTATCCAGGGTATGAATACGTTGCTGACGGAAGGCCGGCGTCATCGCCAGTTGTGTATTTAATGCCGCACTCTGCGCCTGCGATGTATCCGCCGCGGCTTCTGTGTTGGCAATAAGTACAACCTCTGGTCCGGCCTGCAATACCGCTTCAGCGCTGACGGGTTTATAGCCGTTGTAAACCATAACGTTGCGCGCATTTAACAGTGCCAGCATGGCATCGGCCTGGGTTTTACTGCCTGCCGCCATTAACCCGCGATTACCGGCACCGAGAATAAATAACGCAGCAGGCGCTGCTGCATCTGCAGGAATACTCGCCAGTGCTGCATCGGCCTGCTGTTTAATACTGCCCGCCAGTGCGCGTCCTGCGTCCGGTTTATTCAGTGCGTCAGCCACAGCCTGTATTTTATTCAGCACACCGTCGACGGAGTAATGATTACGGACACGTACAATCTTCACACCCGCCTGCTGCAGTTGTTCAAACACGCTGTCAGGTCCGGCATCGGTGCTGGCTAATACCAGTGTTGGCGACAGCGCAAGAATGCCTTCCGCCGATAACTGCCGCATATATCCCACGTCCGGCAGTTCTGTTGCTGCCGGTGGGTAACGACTGGTGGTATCAACCGCAACCAAAGCATCCTGCGCATTCAGCGCGTAAATAATTTCCGTCAGCGAGCCATCAATACTGACCACCCGCTCGGCAGAAAACACAGCGGAACTAAACAAGACAAACGAGAACAGTCCTGCTGAAAATACCGCTATCCTGCGGAGTTGAATAAAATAACGCATAATTATTCTCCGCTGGCCACGGACTGCACAGCATCTGCATCAACAGCAGAATTAACAGCCAGTGCATGCTTTGCCAGCAATTTATTTAACAACCCGCGCCAGCCTTCAAGCTCCGGTTTACCGGGCTTGCGTTCACCGAATAACAGGGCAACCTGTTTGCCTTCGGCATCAAACATTTCCAGGGCACTGACAACGCCATCGGTTGTGGGTTTACGCACCAGCCAGACCTGTTCCAGCAATTGGGTATTGGCGTGCAGATTAAAATCAGGATCAAGGACGTTAAACCATGGGCCGGTACGCAGCAGGGTTTTAACCGGGCCGGTATGAATCTGCACCATGCCTTCACTGCCGACAAACACCATAATCGGCAGCTCACTGGCTGCGGCCTGCAGCAGCGCATCTTCAAAGGCCTGCTTATCCAGCTGCTGGGCATAATCGGCACCGATAGCACGGTATGCCGGGATGCGTTCCAGCTGATGTTTTTTCAGCATCGCCTGAAAATGATGTACATCTTTCAGTTCACTCCAGTCCTTACGCAGCTGCTGTACATTAAGCTGTGCCGGCGCCTGCAATAATGCGTTATCCTTTTCTGCCTGATCATCTTCCGGCAGGTTTCTTTCCAATACGATAAATGCGCTTTGCTCTGCCGCACGATAACGCTCAACCAGAGCACGGAAGGCCTGCATATCCGTATGAGTGTTGGCATAAATTTTATGCACAGCCTCACCCTGAGCATTAAAGAACTGCAGGCTTTCACGCATACTGTTACCCGCACCCTCCTGTACCGCAAAGCCATAAACAAAACGGCTGAAGAAAATACGCAGGTCAATCACGCCCAGCGCCAGCCCCATATTGCCGTGAATACTCAGGTCTTTATATTGGCCGGTTTTTTCGTGCACCATAGCGTCATTACGGGTCAGCGCCATAACAGAGCCAAGGCTTTCTACTTCGGTGAACAGTTTTTTAAAATCGCTGTTGAGACGGGTAACGCCATTACCTACCCTGGTCGCCAGCAATTCCGCTTCGCTGACTCCCAGCTGCTCTGCGGCATTGCGGATACGCAGTTTTTCATTTTCATCACGCAGTGCCTGCCAGCGCCGGGCAAGGTCAGAAAAAAACTGAACAATATCTGCGGCTGTGCTGCTGGCCGATACCGAATTAATAGTTGCTGTTGTCATAATATGTCTCCGGCAGAGTTACTGGATGATTTTCTTAAAGCGGATTTCCGGGCTGCCAGAGCCGCCCAGGCTGTAGTAGTTACTGATCTGTACAGCGAACTTTTCGCTGCTCTCAGTATTGCTGTCAGCATCGACGATATAAGTACGGAAATTTGGCCAGAGTTTATGAGCGCCACTCAGGTTGTAAGCGTACCAGCTGGACTCGCTGAAAATACTGCTGGCAGAATCGGCACTGTAATGAGCGGCAATACTGGTGCTGTCGACCATGGTGGCACTGGTGTAGGCCGCCAGTTCAGCAGCGGCGATTGCACCAAAGGCGGCGCCATTACCGTCGCCATAAACACCACCGTTACTCCATAAATTAATTGCCCGTGCGGCAAGGTTTATTTCATAACGCAGATCCCAGTCGGCACCTCCGCAATCTGCTGCAGCCTGAGCATCAAAATCCAGACAGAGTTCGGTGGCTCCGTCTGCAACAGCGGCGGTCAGTGTTTTTTCACCACCGGCAAACTGTGTGGTATCTGTTGCCTGAGTTTCATAACGCACAGTGATTTCACCATAGCTCACCGCATCAAGGACGAAC
>NZ_DDCJ01000032.1:54590-63838 GCF_002335285.1 Thalassolituus sp. UBA2009 | reverse complement strand
GTGCTGCTGAAAGCGTGCGGCGATGTCTTTCATCGGTGCGGTAAAGTTGGAGGCCACCGCCACCATGACTTCGGCGGCGATGGCCTGTGCCGGTACGAGAAAAGAAAAAAACAGCAGACCGATAAACGCCAGCGGAGCTATGCCATACCGGTGGAGTCTGAACATTCGGGAACCTCTTCAGTGCTGCTGTTGTATTTAACAGCGCTGTTTATACCTGATTCTATGCACTGGGGCATCTTTGCCCTTTTTCAGGCCTTCTGTTCTGACCTTCTTTGCTGGCACTGTTTCAGATCCTGCCTGAACCTGAAGAGCCGGCAGAGTGATCATCATGTGACAATAATCCGGCAGGCCCTGAGTATTATTCGTCTTCAAATACCGGTTCGGTTCCCGGATGGAACTGATCACTGCCGTACAGTTCCGACAGTAATTTTGCCTCACCATTCGGCTGTACCATACGCGCATGATGGCGGGTTAATTTACGCGGCTCATCCACTCCGCAGGAGTGGGCAATAATACCGACTTCCTGATTCAGGGTTTCAACAAAATGGGCGACACGGGCGGCTTTATCCGTCGGCACCAGACCACGCTGCAAACGCGGGTTATGGGTGGTAATGCCGGTCGGGCAGGTATTTTTATTACACTGCAACGCCTGAATACAGCCCAGGGCAAACATAAAACCACGCGCACTGGTAACAAAATCGGCACCGACACACAACGCCCAGGCAACCCGGTCAGGAGTAATTAATTTACCCGAAGCGACAATGCGGATGCGCGGCCGTAATTTATATTCATCCAGCACATCCACCAGCATCGGCAATGCCTGTGCCAACGGCAGGCCCATGTAATCCATTAACGATTGTGGTGCAGCACCGGTACCGCCTTCGGCACCATCAAGGGTAATAAAATCCGGTGCCGACTCTGCGCCACGCACATGAATCGCACGGCATAAATCGCGAATCCAGCTAATGTCTCCCAGCACCGCTTTAAAGCCGACCGGTTTACCGGTGATGGCTCTTACCTGAGCAATCATATCCAGCAGATCATCTACCGAGCGGACTTCCGGATGACCATTAGGTGAGATCGAATCTTCTCCGGCTTTAATATGACGGATCGCGGCAATTTCAGCCGTTACTTTTTCGCCGGGTAAAATCCCGCCTTTACCGGGTTTGGCGCCCTGACTGAGTTTAATTTCAAACATACGTACCTGTTCATGAGCGGCAATCGTACGTAGTTTTTCCTCATCCAGCTCACCGAACTCATTGCGTACTCCGTATTTGGCCGTGCCAATCTGGAAGACGATGTCCGCCCCGCCTTCAAGGTGATAGGGCGACAAGCCACCTTCGCCGGTATTCATCCAGCAACCGGCCAGACTGGCACCCTTGGATAAGGCCAAAACCGCCGGACGGGAAATAGCCCCGAAACTCATACCGGAAATATTAATCAGCGAAGACGTGGTGTACGGCGTGCGGCAATGCTCACCCAGAGTGATCGGGCCGGTATCGGCAAAATCGTGTTTCAGAGCCGGAAATGCGCTGTTTACAAACAGGATAGTGCCGGGAACATCCAGCCGGCGGGTCGAGCCAAAGGCGATGGTGGTATTTTCTTTTTTCGCGGCGCGGTAAACCCAGGCCCGCTCGGCGCGGTTAAACGGCAGCTCTTCGCGGTCCTGCGCAAAAAAGTACTGGCGGAAAAACTCACCCAGATGCTCAAAGAAATAGCGGAAGCGGCCAATCACCGGAAAGTTACGGCGCACGGTATGACGGGTCTGGGTAATATCCACCACATAGGCCACCAGTATCCAGCCTGTAACCGCCAGCGCCACCAGCCCCAGCAAGCCGACCAAAACAATGACGCCATAAGCAGCAATCAGAAATACTTCATCAGACATTATCCATCTCCGGCAATTGAACTGAGCAGACGAGGTCACAGCTTAGAGGCTGGAGGTTTAACTGTCATTACTGACAAAGAAAACGCTGTGATGCAGATCAGGATGCAGTCGCTTCAGCTCAGAATCTGTGCGGATGGCAGGCAAAAAAAGAGCAGTCAGGGCCTGTTAATACCAGTTAAACAGGCCCTGGGCTGCTTGGAGAACGAAGTCTGATCGGGTGCTGTGATCAATGAACATCGGGTGCTGATTTAGTGCCAGGACGTTCTGCCCGTCTCCTGGCTGACGGTATTCGAACCGCCTGTCAGGCAGTCGGGGTAATGTTTTTTACATTCTTGGCGGTGAAATAAGAGAACCCACCTTCGATATCGCCCACTTCTACCCGGTTAGGCGACAGCGGAGAGCTTTTGATTGCCGCGATATACAGACCATGGCAGGCAATCAGGTTCTTATCGACATCGTTAAAATGCGGTTGCGAGAAGGCAAACGTCTTACGTTCACAGCCACGTTCCAATGTGAGAATAAGCTGGGCATCGGTCAGTTCGTTAGCGCGTGAATAGTTCACATAGGTGACACGGTATGCCTGATCGAATTCGTACAAATATTGATCGAGTGTTTGGCGGCTGATGCTCATGGATAAATAAACCTGTATCGGTGATTACCCTTAGGTTTAGTCGCGGCAGTGAACCATCGCAATGCGGAATAACACAAATCTACAGATATTTTGTAAGCGTCATTTTTCAGTTAAAAATCGGGGGAGATTGTCTGCAGATGGAGAGCATTGATAGGAAAGTCAGGCGTCAATCTTTTGTTGTGTTACAGGATATAAACAGGATTTTACAAAGAAGATAAACAGCTGTTTTTTTGCTGTATTTACCTTCAGTGTAAAACCCTGATCAGCCGCCGCTACCAGTGGCGGGCAATATCTTTTAAGGCGTCACGAATGTCTGCAAAGTCATAGCTGAAGCCCAGCTCCTGCAACCGCTGCGGACGGACATCCTGACCTTTCAGCAGCAGCTCACCCATTTCGCCAAACAGCAGTTTAACCACCATCGCCGGCATGGGTAATAACGCCGGCCGCTGCAGCTCGCGCGCCAGATCCCGGGTAAAGTCGTGATTGGTCACAGGCTGTGGTGCCGTCATATTGATGACGCCATTAACAGTGTTATCAGCATCATGACTGAGCAAAAAATCAACAGCCCGGCAATAATCCTGTAAATGAATCCAGGAAAGGTTCTGACGGCCATCACCAATCATGCCGCCAAACCCCAGACTGAACGGCAGCCATAAACGCTTCAGCATGCCGCCATGTGTTCCCAGCACCACGCCGGTACGCAGGATCAGCAGACGCTCAGTCAGCGGTTGCAGGGGTTCCGCCGCCGCTTCCCAGTCCGCACAAAGCTGTGCCGCAAAATCCTTTCCCTGAGCATCCTGTTCGTTATGCGGTCGGTCATCCACACCACGATAACTGCCGTAGTAACCGATGGCTGAACCACTCAGCACCACTCGAAAGCGCTGACCGGTACGGCTGGCCCAGGCGGCCAGATTGCGGGTAAGAGTAATGCGGCTGTCCTGTAATACCTGCTTGCGGCCACGACTCCAGCGTTTATCAGCAATCCCTTCACCCGCCAGGTTTACCAGTACATCAAACTGGCCACCAAGCTGCTCAAAACCTGCTGCGGCTTTCACCATTCCGCCCCAGCGCCGGGCAACCCAGGCCGGACGGCGACTCAGCACGGTGATGTCAGCGCCCTGAGCCAGCCAGCGGCTGACCAGGGCCTGACCAATAAAGCCGGTGCCACCGGTAATCAGAATGCGTTGTTCTGTCATCGTGTTCTCCTTACCGGTGGTTTGCCTGATCGACTCAGAACTGACCGACGGCCATTTCCATCAGGCTGTCTTTACCGGCTTCAATTTCTGTCAGCAGAGCTTCGGTTTGTGGCAGCAATTTGTCCATAAAGAAACGGGCACTGTGCACTTTTGCCTGATAGAAGTCGGTTTCGGTTGAACCGGCGTCCAGCTGCTGCTGTGCAACCTGGGCCATACGGCTCCAGAAATACGCAACGGCGGTCAGGGCGAACAAACGCAGATATGGCGTTGCAGCTGCGCCGGCCTGCTCACGGTCACTCATGCCATTCTGCATCAGCCACATCGTCGCTTTCTGCAGACGGCCAATCGCCGCTTTCAGTTGGGACAGATGCGGAGCATCAGGATTATCGTTGATAAAACCGTCGAGCATGGCAAAGAAACGCTTCAGCGCCCGTCCGCCATTCATGCCGATTTTACGGCCCACCAGATCAAGCGCCTGAATACCGTTGGTACCTTCGTAGATACGGGTGATACGGGCATCACGCACCAGCTGTTCCAGCGGCCAGTCCTGAGTAAAGCCGGAGCCACCCATTAACTGCAGACCATCGTTGGCACAGAAAAATCCTTCATCGGTGAGGAAGGCCTTAACCACCGGCGTCAGCAACTGCACCATGTCATCGGCGTGTTCACGCTCGGCCGGATCTTCTGCGGTATGGGCAATATCCAGATTCAGTGCGGTGAAGTATGCCAGCGCACGGCTGCCTTCAATGGTGGCTTTCTGACGCAGCAGCATACGGCGTACATCAGGGTGCACGATGATCGGATCGGCTGGTTTATCCGGCGCCTGTGGACCCGCCAGTGAACGGCTTTGCAGACGGTCTTTGGCGAAGCCCAGAGATACCTGATAAGCCGCCTCAGCAACCCCCAGCCCCTGCAGACCGACCATCAGACGTGCGCTGTTCATCATCACGAACATTGCCTGCAGACCTTTGTGCGGCTCGCCAATCAGCCAACCTTTGGCTTCTTCAAAGTTCATCACACAGGTCGCAGAACCCTTGATACCCATTTTGTGTTCCAGACCGCCACAAAATGCCGGGTTACGGCTGCCGTCTTCCAGTACTTTAGGCACCAGGAACAGGGAAATCCCCTTGGAGCCCGCCGGCGCATCCGGTAATTTGGCCAGCACCAGATGGATGATGTTATCGACCAGATCATGCTCACCACCGGTAATCCAGATTTTGGTGCCGGAGATCGCATAAGAGCCATCCGCCTGCGGCTCCGCTTTGGTGCGGATCAGACCCAGATCGGTACCACAATGCGGCTCGGTCAGACACATGGTACCGGTCCACTCACCGCTGATCAGACGTGGCAGGAAGTAATCTTTCTGTTCGTTGGTGCCATAGCCAATCAGCGCATTCACCGCACCGTGGGTCAGGCCCGGATACATACCCAGCGACAGGTTGGCCGAACACATCATTTCTTCGGCCAGCGTGTTCAGCGTATGCGGCATACCCTGACCGCCGTATTCCACCGGAGCAGACAATGCCGTCCAACCCGCTTCAGCAAACTGCTTATATGCCTCTTTAAAACCATCGGGCGTGGTGACGCTTTTGCTTTCCGGGTCGTAATGACAACCCTGACGATCGCCGTTGGTGTTGGTTGGTGCGATAACATTCTGTGCCAGCTTCGCACCCTCAGTCAGCATGGCGTCCATGATGTCGCGGGTTGCGTCTTCATAGCCTGGCAATGCGGGTAAAATTTCATCACCTTTCAACAGTTCATACAGTATAAATTGCATGTCACGCAGGGGAGCCTGATAACTCATGGGGTATCCTCGTTGTTCAACGGGCCGCTAACGGCAGTTTATTTTCATACAGCTGTGCAAGGCATCTGAAACGATGCAAAGCATTTCCAAAGCTATGCAATAGTTATACATCACAAGGAAAAGCGCTACAATGGAAAACTTATACAGAGCCGATAAGGATTTTATATGGCCCGCATAGCAATCATTGGCGCCGGCATGGCCGGACTGAGCGCACTGCAACTTCTTGCCGCACAGGGGCACGAGGTGACGGTATTTGATAAAAGCCGCGGTTCCGGCGGACGCATGGCCACTAAAAAAGTTGGCGATGCCAGCTGGGATATGGGGGCGCAGTTTATCCGCGCCCACAGCGCTGCCTTTACCGCGCAACTGCAGCAATGGCAGCACTACGGCTGGGTTGAGGAATGGAATATGACTCCCTGGATTGCCGATGCCAAAGGTCTGCACCCTTCGCCGGATACTGTGCTGCGCTATGTCGGCATGCCGCGCATGACCGGCCTAAGCCGCTCGTTGCTGGAGCCTGCGGCGGCCTTTATCGCCAGCACCCGCATTGTCAGCGCCAGCCGCGGGGCAAGCACGGGTCAATGGTCACTGAGCTGCGATGATGGTAAGACATTCGGCCCGTTCGACGGCCTGCTGATCAACACGCCACCGCAACAGGCCATACCGCTGCTGAGCGCCGCGCCACAACTGGCAGCGCAATGTGAACAGGTGGATATGCTGCCCTGCTGGACACTGCTGCTGACACTGCCAGAGGCAATGAACTGCGCTGCAGATGCCGTTTTTGTTAAACAGGGCCCGGTAAGCTGGATTGCGCGCAACAGCAGCAAGCCCGGGCGTGACAATCAGAAAACCGGACCGAAAACAGGGCAGGAAACCGGTAAAGACAGCTGGGTGATTCAGGCCAGCCACGAATGGAGCCGCCTGCAGATCGATGCCCCGCGTGAGCTGGTGCAACAGGAACTGCTGAGCGCCTTCTTTGCAGCACTGCAACAGCCGCAACAACAACCCGACACGCTGTGGCTGCACCGCTGGTTATACGCAATACCAGCCAATAGCCTT
Organism: Thalassolituus sp. UBA2009; assembly: GCF_002335285.1. Taxonomy (NCBI): domain Bacteria; kingdom Pseudomonadati; phylum Pseudomonadota; class Gammaproteobacteria; order Oceanospirillales; family Oceanospirillaceae; genus Thalassolituus; species Thalassolituus sp. UBA2009. The sequence goes on along the minus strand of NZ_DDCJ01000032.1, from coordinate 57,260 downwards.
ACACTGGGCGCCTTAAGTGACATCGGGCAGCAACTCGTTGTCTGCGGCGACTGGTGCCACAGCCCCAGCCTTGAAGGTGCCTGGCTGAGCGGCCAGCAGGCTGCACGAACATTACTGACCACACTCCCGAATACGGCAGAAGAACCACTATGACACTGAAAACCGCTTCGATTCTGCTTGCCCACGGCAGCAGCGACCCGCACTGGCTGGCGCCATTCGATCAGTTATTACAACGCATCCGTGACAGCCTGAGCGACCCGGAGGCACGGGCCGAACTGGCCTATATGGAACTGGCAGAACCTTCACTGCAAAGCCAGATAAGGCGCCTGGCTGAAGAAGGCTATGGCCAGATCGATGTATTACCGCTGTTTTTTGCCGCAGGCCGCCATTTGCGTAAAGACGTACCCGCCATGCTGGATAACATGCAGCAGCTGCTGCAGCAGGAAGGTATGCATATCAGTATCCACTTACACCCCCCGATTGGCCTGGAACCTGAAGTCGCCAGAGCCATCAGCCAGGTCGTACTGCGCCAGCTGCAATAGCATCCCCACGGGCAGGCCTCCTGCCCGCATTTCCTGACTTCCGAAGATCCCCACCACGATATTGCAGCCAGTCTTTCTGTGCGCTGTATAACGCCACTCTGCACCACCCCATCCGCCCTGACAGACAAATTCCTTAACAATCATAGCCTTATACAAAAGTGAAAAAATATTATACAAAGATGATTGACTTGTAGAACTTATCAGCGCCAGAATGAACTTATACAACAAACGATGCATAGGTTATACATATGGCTCAGCAGCATCCCTTCAAGACCACACACAGCACCATTGGCTCCGACCGTATCCCGGTTGGTATCAGCGCTTGCCTGATGGGTCAGGCGGTACGTTTTAACGGTTCGCACAAGCGCTCACGTTTCTGTACCGACACTCTGAGCCAGTACTTTGACTTTGTATCTATCTGCCCGGAAGTTGCCATTGGTATGGGCACACCACGCGAGCCTATCCGCCTGGTCAGCGAACATGCCGCCGACAACAACGTCCGTGCCGTCGGAGTGACTGACAGCAGCATCGATGTTACCGATGCACTGGCAGAATACGGCGCCCGTCAGGCACAGCAACAGCAGCAACTGTGTGGCTACATCTTTATGCAGAAAAGCCCAAGCTGCGGCCTGTTTGGCGTTAAGCGCTATCTCGCCAATGGCCATCCTGAAGGCAGCACCCGTGGCATTTATGCCGATGCTTTCTGCAAAGCTCACCCGCTGTTACCGGTTGAGGAAGCCGGACGGCTGAATGATGCGGCGCTGCGTGAGAATTTTATGACCCGTGTATTCGCCTATCACGACTGGCAGCAGTTTCAGGCGGCCGGTATCAGCCGCAAAGGTCTGATCAGCTTTCACTCGCGTTATAAATATCTGGTCATGGCGCACAGCATGCTGCACTACAAGAGCATGGGACGCCTGCTGGCCAATCTGCGGGAAGGTAATCTGAAAATGCTGGCGCAGGATTATTTTGTGCAGTTAATGACAGCGCTGGCCAAACCTGCCAGCCGTAAAATGCACACCAATACGCTGATGCATTTACAGGGTTATTTAAAACAGCTGATCTCCGCCAGTGATAAAGCTGAACTGAGCGAAATCATAAATCAGTACCGCCAGGGAATTATTCCATTGGTCGTGCCGCTGACCCTGCTTAAACATCACCTCAACCGCTATGGCGAAAGTAACCAGTACGCCTGTCAGCAGGTGTATCTGAATCCGCACCCTTATGAACTGGGTTTACGGAACGCGATATGAATCGCCTCGATGATCGTGGTACCTACCCTATCCGGGAATTTGCCCGCCTTACCGGAGTTAATCCGGTAACGCTGCGTGCATGGGAAAGGCGCTACGGCATTATTCGTCCGGAACGTACCGAAAAAGGCCATCGCTTTTACACCGATGAGCATATTCAGCACGTGCGCCACATTCTGTATTGGCTGGATCAGGGTTACCCGATCCGCCAGGTAAAGTTACTGCTGAAAGATGGTCAGGAAAACAGCAGCAATAATAATGACGACTGGCTGAACCAGCAGCAGCAGGTTATCCGTGCCGCACAGCATCTGAATACACAACATCTCGACGAGCTGTGGAATGCCGGTTTTTCCAGCTATCCACTGGCCGTTTATTACGAGCGCTGTCTGTCACCTGTACTGCATTTTCTGCGCAGCAGCAGTACCCCCCTTATTGTGACACATGCATTCGAACATCTGCTGAAGCGCAAATTTGGCGCCATGCTGTTGCAGCAACAACGCCATAATAAAGGCCCGGTATTGTTACTTGCCACCAATCACGAGCATGCCGAAATAGAAACGCTTGCTTGTGCCTGTGCATTGGGAGCTGCAGAATTCCGGGTTGAATACTTTGGTCCACAACCAACACCTTCCGATCTGGGTTTAACCCTGACGATGATACCCGCAGCCAATGTCTGGATTCATTTTCATCCGTTAATTCCGGCTCACCAGCAACAGTGGCAGGACTACTTCAGCCATTGTCATGTGACACATTTTCTTTCCGGTGCTGCTCCGGATACACAAATACAGCATAAAACACTGATCAGATTACCTGATCAGTTATCCCGTCAGGTAAGAACCTTTATTACCGGCAATAACACTGAAAAAAACACTGAAAAA
>NZ_DDCJ01000032.1:39587-54369 GCF_002335285.1 Thalassolituus sp. UBA2009 | reverse complement strand
AAAAAACACTGAAAAAAACACTGACAACAATGCAGAGAAACATACTCATAACGGAGGTTTCCATTGACTCAGTTAGTCTGGTTCCGTACCGATTTGCGCAGCCGCGACAATCCTGCACTGTGGCATGCCTGCAAACATATTGAAGAAGGTGTCGTCGGCGTCGTTTTTGTTACCCGTCAGCAATGGCTTCAGCATGGCTTAGGCGAGCGAAAAATACAGCTGATGGAAAACACCATGCTGGCATTGAAGGCTGAACTGGAGTCTTTAAATATTCCTCTTCTGATTCTCACGGCTAATACATTTGCTGACTGCAATCAGATTCTTCAGCGCATCATTATTCAGCTGAATATCCGTTCGGTAGCTTTTAATATCGAATATGAAGTCAACGAGCGCCGGCGCGATATCGAGTTTGGCCGCTGGTGCCGTGAGCAGGAAATATCACTGTATAAATTCCATGACCAGTGTGTGGTTCCCCCAGGTGAAGTACGCACCAAACAGGATCTTCCGTTTAAAGTTTTTACGCCATTTAAACGCGCCTGGATTCAGAAGGCAGAAAGCGTTATAGCAGCACCGCTGCCACGGCCAGAGCAACGCGATCAGAAAATACAGTCAGCGTTAACAGATCTGATTAAGGCGCAATCCGGTTTATTACTCAGTGCTCCACCAATAAAAGCCGTTGCAGATCCGCTCTGGCCCGCTACAGAAGACGAAGCTCACCTGCGTCTGAACCGCTTTGCGGAAGAGCGTGGCTGTGCCTATAAACAACTGCGTGATTTTCCTGCCGAAGATGCAACCAGCCGTTTATCGGTTTACCTGTCATTAGGTCTGATTTCTGTGCGCCAGTGCCTGCATGTCGCACTTGATCATAATAATGGCCGCTTTACCGGTGGCAGCCCCGGTTTTGACAGCTGGATCAGCGAGCTGATCTGGCGCGAATTTTATCGTCATCTGCTGGTCGCATTTCCACAACTGTGCAAGCACAAAGCCTTTAAACCCGATACCGAGCAGGTTCCATGGCGCAACAGCGAGGCGGATTTCAAAGCCTGGTGTGAAGGTCGTACCGGTTATCCGGTTGTTGATGCAGCACAAAAACAACTTATTGCAGAAGGCTGGATGCACAACCGGCTGCGCATGATCAGCGCCATGTTTTTAACCAAACATCTGCTGATTGACTGGCGCAAAGGCGAAGCCTTTTTTAATCAGTGGCTGCTTGATGCTGATCTGGCTTCCAATAATGGAGGCTGGCAATGGAGTGCATCAACCGGTGCCGATGGCGTACCGTATTTCCGTATATTTAATCCAACCACTCAATCACAACGATTTGATGCCTCGGGTGATTTTATCGCCCGCTATATCCCGGAATTAATCAATCTTCCCGGCGCATCACGTCACCAGCCAGACAACCTGCAACGTCAGCGTTGCGGTTATCCACCGCCATTGGTAGAGCATAAATTTGCCCGCCAACGGGCGCTGGACGCTTTTAAACAGACGCTAACCACGGCCAATGCCGGAGATGAGCATGAATAACAATGACGGCCTTTCATCATCCACAGGATCACCACGTAACGGGAACCTGTGGCGTAACATCATGCGCTGGTTCGATTCTGAAAGCGGTCAGGATGACGACATGCACAGTACAGAATTTAACTGGCTGAGGGTTATGCCATTTATTATTCTTCACCTGCTGTGTTTACTGGCGTTTTTTCTTCCGTTAAGCAGTACGGCATTAGCAGTGTGTTTTTCGCTTTACTGGTTAAGACTGTTTGCTATTACAGCCTTTTACCACCGTTATTTTTCTCACCGGGCTTATAAAACCAATCGCTTCTGGCAGTTTATTTTCGCCTTACTTGGCAATATGGCAGCACAACGCGGACCACTCTGGTGGGCTGCTCATCACCGTGCTCATCACCAGCATGCCGATACCGATGAAGACCTTCATTCACCGGTAAAGCGTGGTTTCTGGTGGAGTCATGCCGGCTGGTTCACCTGTGATGCATCGTTCAACACCCAGTATCAGCGCATCAAAGACTTTGCCCGCTTTCCCGAATTACGCTGGCTGAACCGTTATGACAGCGTTGCTCCCTTACTGCTTATTGTACTGCTGTTTCTGGCCGGCGAATGGATAGCGGTAGCGGCACCGGAATTAAACACCAATGGTCTGCAACTGGTTGTCTGGGGTTTCTTTATTTCTACGGTATTACTGTTTCACTCTACCGTTACTATTAATTCTCTGGGGCATATCTGGGGAAAAAAGCGTTTTGCAACGAAAGATGAAAGCCGCAACAACGCATTTCTGGCCCTGCTGACTCTTGGCGAAGGCTGGCATAACAATCATCACCGCTGGGCAGTATCAGCCCGCCAGGGATTTTATTGGTGGGAGCTGGATATTACCTACCTGATTCTGAAACTCATGAGCTGGATCGGAATTGTGTACGACCTAAGCCCGGTTCCACGCCATGTTCTTGAGGAAGGCCGTAACACCTCTCTGCAAACATCGCAGGAGAAATCACTGTGAATATGCTTACCGCAGTTTCCGGCAGTAACAGTGCTGAACGCTTTCAGGCGCTATACCACCACCTTAACCGCGATACCATTTCTCGTGAGCTGTTAAGCACCTGCTATGCCGACAATATTGCGTTCAGCGATCCCTTCCATGAAATCCATGGTATCCGCGAACTGACAGACTATTTTATCGGCATGTACAGCAACGTTAACCATATCGATTTTATTTTCACCAGCAGCTGGCATCAGGATGAGCGCAGTATGTTGCGCTGGACCATGAATTTTCGTCACCCGCGACTGCGTAACGGTGAGTTGATTACCATCGAAGGCTGCAGTGAACTGCGCTGGGAAAATAACCGCATTGTATATCACCGCGACTTTTTTGATGCCGGTGCCATGCTGTATGAGCATATTCCTCTGCTTGGCTGGGTTATCCGTAAGCTGAAGGAGCGCATGCAATGACACTCAGAAATATAAAGAACAGGCAAAACCCTTTGCCCCTGACAGATCAGATTATCTGGTTAACCGGAGCATCAAGCGGTATTGGTGAAGCCCTTGTGCATAAATTACAGCAACAGTGCCGTCACCTGATAATCAGTGCACGCAATGCGATAGCTCTGCAAAAACTGGCTGAAAATTACAGTAATGTCAGCATTCAGGTTGCTGACATTACTGATGCCGCACAAATGTTGGCTGCGGCAGCGGCTATTAAGGCCCAGTTCGGCTATATCGATACCTTAATCGCGAATGCCGGCACCTGTGAATATGTCGATGTCGACCATTTTGATGGGGCATTAATCCGACGCGTTCATGAAACCAATTTCTTCGGTCTGGTCAATACCGTTCAGGCCGCACTGCCCCTGCTGGAGAAAAGCCAACAGGGTTATATTGCCGGCATGAGCAGTAGTGTGACCTGGCTGGCGATGCCACGTGCTCAGGCCTACGGTGCCAGCAAAGCAGCTGTACGCCATTTTCTCCAGTGCATGCAGGCGGATCTGAAACACAAAGGGATTGATGTTGGCATTATATCTCCCGGGTTTGTTCAGACTCCCCTGACAGATCGCAATGACTTTCCAATGCCCGGAAAAATCGATGCTGAAAGTGCTGCAGATATCATTATTCGGGGACTGAAAAAACGTCGCCTGGAAATCCGGTTCCCATTTTTATTCACCCTGATACTACGCCTGACAGGTGCATTGCCTGCCCGCCTGCGACTGAAAATAACCAGCGCTATGGCACGTAACAATCCACAACCTGAAACCGGAGACCATCACTCATGAAAGAACGTATTGCGATTATCGGTTCCGGAATTTCCGGCCTGACCAGTGCCTGGCTGTTACGTGAAAAATACGATGTCCATCTGTATGAAGCCGGTGACTATCTCGGCGGGCATACTCAGACCAATGATATTGAGGTCGCAGGAAAAACCTATCCGGTTAACAGTGGATTTATTGTCTTTAACGACTGGACCTATCCTGACTTTATTCGTCTTATGGACCGACTGGGTGTTGCCGCTGAAAACTCGGATATGAGCTTCAGTGTTAAATGCGAGCGATCGGGAATGGAATACAACGGCCATTCTCTGGACTCTCTCTTTGCCCAGCGCAGTAACATTTTCAACCTGCGTTTTCTCTGGATGATCAGGGATATTCTGAAATTCAACAAAGAAACCCGCGCAGAACTCGCATCCGGCAGTGTAAGCAACAGCGAAACACTGGGGGAATACCTGATCCGCAAAGGCTACAGCGATTACTTCCGCCGCTATTACATCATCCCCATGGGCGCTGCGATCTGGTCAGCCAGCGAAGCCATGATGATGGATTTCCCTCTGTACTTCTTCCTGCGCTTTTTCAACAACCACGGCATGCTCAGCGTGGATGAAAGGCCACAATGGCGGGTAATCAGTAATGGCTCACGCAGTTACGTACGCCGCATAGAGCAGGATCTGGAAGCGGGCCATATCTATCTGAATACGGAAGTTACCCGGGTAGAGCGTGATGATCAGGGCGTTATGCTGTATTCATCACGGGGAGCTGAACGCTATTCCCAGGTTATTTTCGCCTGTCACAGTGATCAGGCGCTGAAGATGCTTGCCCATCCAACCGCAGAAGAGCAGGAAATTCTGGGGGCAATTCCTTATAAAATGAATGATGTCGTATTGCATACCGACAGCAGTATTCTTCCGGAAAACAAAAAGGCATGGGCGGCCTGGAATTACCATATCGGTCAAAAAGATCAGGATACCGTCGCGGTAACCTACTATATGAACCGCCTGCAGAACTTTGATGATGCTCCGGTTGATTTCTGCGTTACGCTGAATAAGACCAGAGATATTGACCCGAAAAAAATCCTGCGATCTTTCCGTTATGCACACCCGGTGTTCACTCTGCAAGGTATGGCGGCACAACAACGTCATGCTGAAATCAGTGGTCATAACCGCAGCCATTTCTGTGGTGCTTACTGGTTTAATGGTTTTCACGAAGACGGCGTTAAAAGTGCTTTGCGCGTTACTGAATCACTGGGAGTGTCGCTGTGATATTCCAGCAGCAAAAGCCTTCAGGCCGACCATCTGCTCAGATCCGGCACAGCGCGATTTATACTGGCTGGGTTCGCCATCGCCGCTTTACTCGGACAGATAACGCCTTTAAATACCAGGTTTTTATGGTACTGCTTGATCTGGATGAAGCAGAACAGGTACTGGCACGGCATCCGCTGTGGAAATGCGGCAGTAAAGGTATGGCCTTGGTCCGCTTCTGTCGTGATGACTATTTCGCTGCTGAACATAAGATCTGTGACCAACCGTCGGATCTCAAGCGTTTATTGGTCAATACCTTTTATCAGGAGTTAAATGAACGGGTCGAGCGGGTTTCCATGCTCACCAACCTGCGCAGCTTTGGTTACCTGATAAACCCGGTTACATTTTATTTTGGCTACCGCAGCGATGGTAGTCTTGCCGGTATTCTTGCAGAAATTACCAATACCCCCTGGAACGAGCGTTTTCACTACACGCTATCAACCAGCAATAACACAACTGCTGGTAACACAACCGCCGATAACACAACGATAGAGAAACAGCAGGGCATCGTACCTGCCCGTCATTTGGTCAGTGCTTCTTTTAAAGGATTTCACGGCTACGAATACCGTTTTAATAAAGACTTTCATGTCTCACCATTTAATCCAATGGCCATGGAGTACCGCTGGGTCATTCAGAATCCGGCAGAAGATCTGCTGATTCATATGGATACCTTTAACCTTGCGAACCAGGGTCATAAAGATTTCGATGCAACGATGAAGCTGGAAAGGCGGGAATTTTCCCGTGCCATGATGAGTAAAGTGCTGTGGCGTTTTCCATTGATGACTCTGAAAGTTGTCGCCGGTATTTACTGGAGTGCTTTTAAGCTTTGGCTGCGCCGTTCACCTTTTTACGATCATCCGGGTAAACCTTCACCTGAAACAAAACTCAATAACAAGTCTGAGGCCAGCTCTGGCCGGGAGCAAATGCGATGAAAACTCTGACGATGAATCCGGAAAAAATGCACTGGCTCGACCGCTTATGCCGGAACGCACTGTTAAATACACTGGAAAACCTTCATACCGGTTGTATACGCCTGAAAGAAGGAGATCAGCAGCATATTTTTGGCAATCCGGCCGTTACAGAATTCAGTGCTGCAATTGAAATACTGGATGCGGAGGCTTACCGCAATATTGCTCTTAACGGCAGCGTCGGAGCGGGTGAGTCTTATATGACCGGTGATTGGACAAGTGAAAACCTTCCCATGCTGATCCGGGTGCTCGCACGCAACAAAGACGTGGTTGACAGCATCGACGGCGGACTGGCCAGCTTTGGAAAATTACTGCTGAAAGGCTTTCATTACCTTAATCGCAATACAGAGAAAGGTTCACGCCGGAATATTGCTGCTCACTATGATCTGGGTAACGAAATGTTTGAGCTGTTTCTGGACCCGACCATGATGTACTCCAGCGGTATATTCCCTACAGAAACATCCAGCATGGAAGAAGCGTCGGTGTACAAGCTGGATCGTATCTGCCAGAAGTTGCAGCTCACAGCGGCAGATCATCTGGTGGAAATCGGTACAGGCTGGGGCAGCATGGCAATTCATGCAGCTAAACACTATGGCTGCAAAGTCACCACAACCACCATTTCTGAAGAGCAGTATGCCTGGGCTGAACGGCGTGTGCACGAAGAAGGACTGGAAGATAAAATCACGCTGTTAAAAAAGGATTATCGGGCGCTGGAAGGCCAGTACGATAAGTTAGTTTCTGTTGAAATGATTGAAGCCGTTGGACATCAGTATCTGGATACCTACATAGCAACCTGCAGCCGGCTGCTGAAAGATGACGGTATTGCCCTTATTCAGGCGATCACGATTGATGACCAGCGCTATGATCAGGCCAAAAATGAAGTCGATTTTATTAAGCGCTATATATTCCCGGGCAGCTTCATTCCCTGCGTCACGGCCATCAGTCAGGCTGTTACACGCGCAAGTGATATGAAAATGATTCATATGGAGGATATTACTCCCCATTATGCGCGCACGCTGGATGCATGGCGTAAGCGTTTTCTCAGTAACCGTGAGCAGATTATGGCCCTTGGCTATGATGAAACCTTTATCCGTTTATGGGACTTTTATTTTGCCTACTGCGAAGGCGGATTTGCCGAGCGGGTAATCGGTGATGTTCAGCTGGTATTCGCCAAACCATTAAATCGCCGTCCACCACTATTGGGTAATCTGAGCTGATATGAACCTGCCAATGAACGCAATGGTAAGCAGTAAAAAAATGGCTCTTCTGCTGAATATTATCGGTTTTCAGCTGTGCTGGATTGCCTGTGTCATTGGCGGAAACTTATGGGCTTCTCTCTGCGTTTCGCTATTTATGTTTTGGCACTGGTGTCAGCTTAAAACCGGAGAATTGTGGCTGATTATTACGATCACACTGGTAGGAACGCTGTTTGACAGTTTATTACTGAATCTTGATTTGCTGACATTTCCTTCTTACGAAGGCCCACTGATACCACTGTGGCTGATTCTGCTGTGGACAGCTTTTTCAGCAACCCTGTATCACTCGATGGCCTGGTTGCTGAAAAAGCCATTATTGGCCGCAACCCTTGGTGCTGTTGCAGCCCCCTGGAGTTATTACGCAGGCTCACTGTTTGATGCGGTACAGCTGACATCACCAGCGTTACTGCTGATAGCTTCCGCCTGGGCATTATTGTTGGGGGCGGTTGCCCTTTTTCGTCGGGAGCGATAATCATGTTAACCACTTCAGTTAAAGTATTGTTGGCAGGCCTTATCCTTAATGCACAGGCAGGCGTCACTGAGGTTATGATCTATTCCGGAAAGGCTTATGCACCGGACAACCCCCGGCAGCTGCTTTACTGTGAAAAGCACCGTTTGCAGCTGCGCGGTGATAAACCTTACCGGCGTAACGTCAGTTACTTTAATGCCGATGGAAAGCTGATAGCACAAAAGGAAAATCAATACTTCAGTAACCCGGAAGCACCCGACTTCCGCTTGCAGGACTTACGCCATCATTATCATGAGCAGGCCAGATATAATGATGATGGCAGCCTGCTATTGAGCCTGCAGGAAAATTCTGCAGCAGAAGAACAGAAGACTCTCCTTACAGAATTACCGGAAAACCTGGTCATTGATGCCGGATTTGACGAATTTGTACGTCTTCATTGGCAATCGTTACTGTCAGGTAAAGAGGTGAGCTTCAGTTTTGCTTCTGCAGCCCGTCAGGATCTTGTTAATTTCCGGTTGGAGAAGACATCGCTGGATGATCGTCAGCTGGTGCTCAGCATGCGCCTGAAATCGCGCCTGCTGGCCTGGTTGCTGGACCCGATAGAGCTGACCTATGAGCGCGACAGTCAGCGCCTGCTGCGTTATCGTGGCCTGAGTAACATTATAGATTCCGCTGGTAATACCTATCACGCAGATATCCGTTATGAATATCCGGGGGATTGCCCGAACTGATGGCGCCGTCCGGCTTATTTCTTCAGGCCACGGCGCAGATGACAGCAAAACCGCTCAATGGTTCACCTTGCATTCATCTTTACCTGCTAACATCAGCTCTATTATGACTATATCTGTGAATTATCAACAGGGAAAACGTCCGATGAAATCACCGATGGCATTGCCTAAACGCACCGCACTCTCAGCACAGGTACAGCTGGCTGGCCTGCTGATCTCCGGCCTCCTTTTTGCTGCCCCGGCCAGTGCTGATGAAACTGAAGCTATTGAACTGGATACTGTACAGATCAGTGGAAAAGAGGAGAAACTGACCGAGATTTCCACAGAAAAGCTGTTAAAGATTCCCGGTTCAGGTAATGACCCTTTGCGCGCAATTGAGAGTCTTCCCGGTGTGACCTTTACCGGAGGAAGAACATCGGCACCGGCCGTGCGTGGTTCATCCCCGGATGACAATGCTTATATTATTGATTTTATTCCCGTTGGTTATATTTTCCATACCGACTCGTCCAGTATTCTTAGCGATAACGTCGTTGAAGATTTTACCCTCGAAACTGCAGCGTTTCCGGCGCAATACAACAATGCAACCGGCGCGGTTATTGATGCAACATCACGTTCTCCCTACTACGACCGCAGCCAGTTTATTATTGACGCAAGCCTGCTGAAGGCCGGTATTTTTATCGAACAACCGCTCAGCGAAAATCAGAGTTTTTATATTGCTGCACGCCAGAGTCTGTTTCAGTACTACATCGAGAACTTTCTCGATGACGAAGACTTTGAATTCACAACCGTACCGGAATATTACGATTATCAGGGAAAATATGAGTACCGCATCAGCGCTACGGAGACTCTGTCATTCCAGGCCATTGGCTCACGCGATAAAGCCGGCTTGGTATTTGCCGAAGATTCTGACACTTTAAAACAGGACCCCGGATTATCCGGCGGACTGGCTTTCGAAGCCTTTTTCAACAGTCAGGGGCTGGTCTGGGAAAAATTCTATACCAGTGGCATGAGCCATAAAATCGCTCTGTCACAAATGGAACAAAAGTTTGGCTTCAATATCGGCAGCGATAACAAAATCGACGTCAAAGTAAATGACTATAACCTGCGCAGCCAGTTCAGCTATCCGCTGAATTACCAGCATGAATTACGCTGGGGTGTGGAATTAACAGAAAGCCAGCTCAGTTATAAAGGCCGTTTCACAGGCACACCTTGCGATGAAAACAAGTCTGATTTCGACTGCAATATTTCCGATGGAACAGAAATATTAGAAGGTAGAGGAAAACCAACCATTTACCATTACGACGTTCATTTTGCCGATGCCTGGGATGTGACTCAGAACTGGACGCTGACACCTGGTGTTGCGCTGTCCTATGATGATTATACCGAGCAGTATTTCGGTGAACCTCGCCTGCAAAGCCGCTGGCAGTTCACTAATAACTGGTGGTTTACCAGCGCCTATGGCCGCCACCATATTCTGCCGGATAATTTTGGTGATTATGTCGCCCCCTTCGGTAACCCGGATCTGAAGCAGCCAACCGCGACGCACTACGAGCTGGGCATTGAAAATCAGCTGGCCAACGATATGCTGTGGAAAGTCGAGGTTTATTATAAGGATCTGGACAACATTATTACCTCTCGTCCGAGAAAAGAGCTTTATTACGACGAACTTTCAGAGGACGAATACAATAATCTGCCACGTTACACCAATGACGCAGATGGCAAGGCCTGGGGTATGGAATTTTTCCTGAATAAAAACCTGACCGAACGCTGGTATGGCTGGGTATCGGTGGCCTACTCACGCACCTTCCGCACCAATAATCTGACCGGTGATGATTTCAGTTTTAACTACGATCAGCCGGTGATTATTAACAGCGTGGCAAATTACAAATTGAATAAAGACTGGCAGGTCGGCTTTAAATGGCGCTACCAGAGTGGCCAGTTGGTAACGCCCCTGGCTTATGTGGAAGGCCCTGACGCGGAAGGAAAATACACTGCTTTCCCCGGCAATCTGAATTCCGAACGCCTACCGGCCTATCACAAACTGGATGTACGTGCTGACCGTACCTACCGCTTCAGTGGCTGGGAAATGGACTTTTACGCAGAAATCCTGAACCTGTACGGACGTGATAACGTCACCGGCTACGAATACAAAGGGGCGGATTACAGCGAAAAAGAAGAGGTTACCGATTTACCGACCATTATCTCGTTCGGTATTAAAGCCAAAATCTGAGAACGACAGCCAGATAAGCCCATCAGACGATGGGCTTTTCCATATATTCATGGCTGCCAATGCCGCCGAAAGCAGACTGAAAACCTCCGTGACGGATGACCCGTGGCTTAAAGCCCAAGCGCAGATATAACGCCCGCGCCCGCGGATTATTATCGGCGACATCCAGAGCAACATGGGTCAGACTCAGAGTCTGCGCACGGAGAATCAGTTGCTCTACCAGCTGCTCACCAATACCGCGACCGCGCATTTCCGGCTTAACGCCCAGCTGATAGATTAATCCGCGGTTTGCCTGTGGCGGACGGATCACCCGCTCAGTGCGCAAGCCGCGGAACATGACTCCCGGCACTTGCCGGGCAGCATAAAAGCTGCCGATATCACGTATCGCCGCCAGCATAAATCCCGCACTTTCCGCCTGCGTGCGCAAGGCGCCGACCCCCACCACTTCGCCATCGATCACCGCTGCCAGATGTTGCTGAAAACCAAACTCGGAACGACCATTGCTGAATGCATGGTGGAGAAAATTCTGCGCCTCCTGTTCATGACGACTGCAGAACACGTAGTTAAAAGCTCCGGGACCAGAACTGTAAATCAGTGGCACAGCGGCACGGGCATCAGCTCCCACACAGGGACGGAAACTCAGATCACGCATACAGAATTCCTGATCTTTTATTATTTTGGTACCAAGGTACATTTTTGAACGATCGACGTCCAGAGGCAGACAAGCCACTAAAGACAGCAATTTTTAGCTAATCATGTTTTTTTTATAGCTATTGTTCCAAAATCACCTTTAAAATTCACAAATAGCCCCCATACTGAATCCATTCGCAAGAGGAACTGTCCCATGTTGATTGGTAAGCGTGAAGAATTTGACCTGAACGAGATGGCTATCTTCGTTCATGTTGTAGAAGCCGGCAGCTTTACCGGAGCCGCCAAAAACCTTGGTCTGCCCAAGTCCACGGTCAGCCGCAAGATCACCCAGCTGGAAGAACGCCTCGGCGTACGCCTTATCCAGCGCACCACCCGCAGCCTGCGCCTGACCGATACCGGCAACGCTTACTACAACCACTGCGCACGCATTCTCAGCGAAATTGAAGAAGCCAATATCGCCGTTACCCAGATGCAGAGCACGCCAACGGGAACCCTGCGTATCACCGCACCAGTCCTGTTCGGCTCGACCGTATTGTCGAGTCTGGTGGCCGAATTTATGGAACAACACCCACAGGTGATGGTTGATCTGGTCTTGTCTGATCAGCGTCTGGATCTGGTGCAGGAAGGGATCGACGTCGCATTCCGCATTGGCCAGCTGGAAGATTCATCCCTGATCGGCCGCTATCTGGGAGATGTTCGCGCCATCCTGTGTGCCAGTCCGGAATATCTGGAACGTCACGGCATGCCGAACCACCCGGAGCAATTGCACGAACACCGCCTGCTGACCGGCTCCCAGTGGCTGCAATGGCCAATGAGTGGTCCAAGAGAAGAGCAGTACACCGTTCAGGTTAAACCACGGTTGCAGGTTAATGATTTTGCCAGCCTGTATGCCCTGACGCTGTCGGGCGCCGGTATTTCCCCCGTGCCAATGCTGATTGCCGCCCCGGCTATCCGTGCAGGTAATCTGGTACCGGTGCTGTGCGACTGGCCGTTTGAAGCCAGCCCGATTCATGCGCTGTACCCCAGCAACCGTCATCTGTCGGCCAAAGTCCGCAGCTTTGTCGATTTTGTTATCGACAGCATCCGTCCAAACCCACCCTGGGAAGTGGAGCTGCTGGAAAGCGCTTGTCCAAACGGAGACAAAAGCAAAGCAGACGACGTACAGAAACCGGCCGTGCACTGAGCATGGCCCCACCCGATCCGACACACTTGCACAGGGATGTTTTATGCTGGCCAGGAATGCTTTATCCACCACCCTGCTGATCACATTCAGTGCAGCATTAGCGGTTTCGCTCAGCGGCTGCAGCAGTCCGGCCGGTAACCCAAATGCCGCATCCCTGAGCAGCAACACCGTCGCCACACAGGTCAACAGCAGTGTCCGCCCAGCAGCAGACCGTGCCCGTGACCATTATCGCCATCCGGCCGAAACACTGACCTTTTTTCAGCTTGAACCCCATCACACGGTGGTGGAAATCTGGCCGGGCGCGGGTTGGTACAGTCGCATTCTGGCACCTTATCTGCGGGATAAGGGCCGGTTTATTGCCGCCCACTGGGCAGCGGATTCTCCGGTCACGTTTTTCCGTAACAGCCGTGCGGCATTTGACCGGGAGTTTGTACAATCAGACCAGCCATACGGGCCGGTTCATGTGCGAATGCTTGAGCCGCCACGCCAGAACCAGTTAACCGCTGAGATACAGGCCGACCGTATTCTGACATTCCGTAATGTACATAACTGGATGCGCAACGATCAGGAGCAAGCGGTGTTTAACAGCATGTTTGTTGCTCTTAAAGCAGGAGGGGTTCTGGGCGTGGTTGAACACAGGGCACCACCGCAGTTCAGCCGTGCACAGATGATTAAGTCCGGCTATGTCAGTGAAGCCTACGTGCAGAAACTGGCTGAAAAGGCTGGATTTATTCTGGAAGCAAGCAGTGAAATCAATGCTAACCCCGCCGACAGTAAAAACTATCCTGCCGGGGTGTGGACCTTACCACCGACACTGCGGCTGGGTGAAACTGATAAAGCCAGATATCTGGCTGTTGGTGAAAGCGACCGCATGACGCTGCGTTTCCGTAAGCCTCTCTGAGAGGCTGTCGGTTTAATGATTATGATTCGGTGTCGTCATTTTTCGGCATCATATCCAGCAGAGCCTGTACCTCCTGCGGATCAACATGGTCGGCAGAAAAGACCCGGTCAACCTTCTGCAGAAACACATTAAGCCCTTCATCCACCCGGATACCCTCGTTAAAAACGCGGTTGGTTTCAGCGATGCCGGTTTCCATTATCTTCTGCATTGCAGCTTCCTGACGCTCATCCATTCCCAGAAACTGCAGGCTCTGCTCTACCCCATCGGCCATGTTTTCAACCACATCGGCGATATCGCGCATCACATTCTGATAAGACACATCCACCGCTGACATCATATAGCTCATCTGGCCACTCAGGCGCTTTACCAGGCGGCTTTCCAGCGCCAGCGACTGTAAGTTATCCAGTGCCTGAATACGCGCATCACAGCCCTGCAACAGCGAGAAAACATTATCTTTAATGGCGCCGTATTTTTTCTCGTCATCCACCGGCATATTTTTCACCAGCAGCGACACGCCACCATAATTCATAATGGAGCGGCGGCCAAAATCGACATAACGGCCTTTGTCTTTGCATTCGCTCATCAGCACAGATTCCATATCCTTGGCCATGCCGTTGGCTTCCATATTCTTTACGCCATAACGGCTGCGCATCTGCAGACTGCAGTTAATGCCGTAACTCTGCAGCGCCTGAAACAGGCGCATACCCAGCTCATCAATATTGCTGCAGCGGTTCACATCGAGCAGAAACTGGATATTCACGCCCAGATCGGACGTATCAGACATGGCGATAAAGGCCATTTCGTTGGCTTGTTTCAGCTGCATCTTCAGCTGGTCGTTGGCAATTTTATTGAACAGCACCCGGTCGAGACGGGCTTTCAGTTCAAACATCATCGACGGCGACAGGTAATCATCGCAGCCGGCGTCATAGGCATCGAGTTTATGCTGCAGCGTTTCTTCGTTTTCCAGCACAACAACCGGAAGCTCGCTGTTGTCTTTCAGCTGACGACAGGTATCAATGACAGCATCCGAGGGAATGCTGTTGCCATCAATCAGAATCAGTTTGAGGTCGTGTTCCTGCGCCAGCTGCTGCGTCTGAGAGACGCTGTCGGCCTGCAGTAAATGGTATTTTTCGTCCAACAGGTCACTCAGCTGTTCATTAGATTTTTTGCTGAGTACAACTGCTTTATATCGCGTCGTCATAGTCGATCCATCAAATCCAGTCCTTCTCAATGTTTAGTCGAGGAAGACACATCCCGCCAGCCTGCGGGATGATCTAGGGCCACCAAAATGAGTCTTCATTCCGGCAACGGAGATAACAACA
>NZ_DDCJ01000032.1:26931-39327 GCF_002335285.1 Thalassolituus sp. UBA2009 | reverse complement strand
GCCTGGGTACGGCTCTTGGCGGCCAGTTTGACGTTAATTTTGCGGGCGTGGGTTTTAACCGTATGCAGGGAAATAAACAGCTGATCGGCAATTTCCTGATTGGACAACCCCTGGGCAATCTTGCGCAGAACTTCCAGTTCACGTTCACTGAGACTAACACTCAGCTCCGCCGGCTCACTGTCCGGACGCTGTGGCAGAGAATCACTGAGATTCGGCACCCAGACCAGCAGATCCAGACCAATTCCCTCACGCTGCAGCACACGACCCGACTGCAGGAAAATCTGCTGGCTTTCTGTGTGCTGATTCTGGGCGCGCAACGCGGCACCACGCAGTAATTGCAGCAGCATCATGCTCAGGTTGTTATTACGCTGGCGCAGCCAACTGTCGATTTCGTGCAGGCACTCAGCGGCTTTACCGGCCAGCAGATATAACCGGGCCTGGGTCGCAACCGCCAGTCCCGGCAGCATAGGAAATAACTCCGGCCGTGGCAGCTGCGCGCAGCTCTGTCCCTGTAACAGCTGATCAATGCAACTTTGTGCCCGGCTGAGCTTACCCTGAGAAATCCAGACATTGGCTTTCACCATGATCAGCCACTGGTAGCTGTCCACTTCGACCTGCCAGCGCTGCATAAGCCGCTCTGCACTGTCGAGGGCATTCAGTGCCGCGGCATAATCTCCGGCAGCAGTAAAACGCATCGCCATAATGGCATAGCCGTAACAGACGCACACATCATGAACCTGGGTACTGGCCGAAATGCCCTGCTGCAGGGTTTCATCCAATAAGGTGTCATCATGACCGCCAAGCCAGCGCAACACGGCACGGTAGAGCAGTAAACGACCGCGCGGTAAACGTTCGCCGTGCTCACCATAGCCACTCAGCAAGGCCAGGCCACGCTCAACGATTTCGCGGCTGTGAGCAATATGACCGCGATTCAGTTCAATGCGGGCGTAATCAAACAGTGCCAGCGCTTCCATCGCCGGAGCGTTATTCTGCCGTGCCAGATCCTGCGCCAGCCGGTTCCAGATACGTGCGCCATCGGCATCGTGCTGTGCCAGACGCAGCTGCGCCAGCGTTGAACTCATCAGAATCCGCAGGGTAAAACGAGCCGGCGGCAGATTTTCCAGCGCCTGCTTACACAAAGGTTCGGCCTGACTTAACTGACCTTTTAACCGCGCCAGATAGCCCTGCAAGGCAGCCTCTTCAAAGCTGGCCAGACACTGGCGTTGCAGCAGGCGGCTGATCATATCTTCGGCTTTTTCACGCTGATGGGTCAGCAACCACGACCAGGCGGCAATGGCCATCAGACGTGGCGAGGAGTACAGCAACCCGTCGCCCAGTAATTCAAACCATGACAACAGACCGGCGATATCCAGATTGGCCAGAATGGTTTCGGCCTCATGTTCAACCCAGTCCTGTACTTCCTGGCTGAGGCCCGCTGCACGGGCATGATGCAATGCAGCAACCGGCTGCTGTTGCTGACTGAGCCAGTCATAAGCCAGATGATGAAGATGACTGCGCTCCTGCTGGGGCAGCTGTCGCGCCAGCAGATCAGCCATCACCGGATGCATGCGGAACCAGCCCGCACGGTGCAGTTGTGGCTCAATAAACAGGTTCAGGCGTAAAGCCTGCTGCAACGGCTGATGGTAATCCGCCGAGCCGGTGCAATGCTGCAGCAGCTCTTCATTAAAACTGCCCAGCACCGCAGCCTGCTGCACAAACTGCTGCACATCTGCGGGTAAACGATGCAGGGTTTCACCCAGCAGATAATCGCTCAGCTCCTGTTGCGCCAGCTGTGCCGCCGGCTCCAGCGGTCGTCCGGCGGCGCGGTAACAGGCCAGCCAGATTGCCAGTCCGGCGGGCCAGCCAGCCAGTCTCCGGATCAATTGCTGAATCTGTTGCGGACTGATATCCACACCATGCAATAACAACAGCTGTTGGGTTTCATCATCGCTGAATGCCAGCTCGCTGACCCCCAGCCAGCCCAGGCCGGTATTCAGGCGTAAACGCCCGAGATGATTGGGTATATAACGCGACGCCAGCACCATGCTGACGCCCGCAGGCAACTGTTCAACAATCAGGTTCAGTACCTGCCAGCTGTCGCTGTCCTGCAGGCTGTGAACATCATCAAAACAGAGCAGCAGCGGCCGCTCAAAACTGGCCAGTTCCTGCAGCCACAACAACAATACCTGTTCAACATCAACATGCCCGCGACGTTTGGTTTCATGCCAGTGCGCCAGAGCATCGGTGGCCACGCCCGGCAGCTGACGTTCCGCCGCTTCGAGAAAATGGCGCAGGAAAAAAGCATCAGGGGTATCGCGGCTGTCGAGGGTCAGCCAGATAACGGAAGTACCGTGGCGTTCAGCCTGCCGCGCGGCATCGGCCAATAAGACGGTTTTTCCGTAACCGGCCGGGGCATTCACCCACACCACACGGGTCTGCTCCAGCGCCTCCAGTAACAAAGCCGCACGGTCAAGTGCGTGCAGCGGAGCATCCGGACGACGGCATTTAAGCGTCACCCAGGCGGCTACGGCTTTCTGATCGAGGGATTCCAGCCAGGGCGACTGTGGGGCATCGGGCTTTGCTGTAAACACCATGAAACTGTCTGACTCGGCTGACGGATCTGAAACCACCGTCGCTGGCTGACAACAACGATGTGCGGTGGTTGAGTTGCAAGCATATTACACGAAGTAAGGCGGTGGTACCCGTAACCGGCTGACAATGCGCTCAGGGCAGGCAAACAGAGGTAAGTGCGTCAGAATCCGCGCTTACGGCTGAACCAGATCCAGGCGCCGGATAACGCCAGAAATAACAGCATCAGTGCTGCAGCATCCACCAGCCATACCCCCCACGAGCCAAACCAGCGACCGGAGTGAAGATCCAGCAACACCCGCTGCCAGCTGATGGATTCATTGCGGGCAACCGCCAGCTGCGATGGTAAAAACTGCCGAGGTTGCGCGCGCTCAACCGGAACGGCAGCCGGTGTCAGCTGATAGCTGAGCAGATCCAGCGTAAACCAGCTGCTGGCAATATTCAGTTGATAGGCCCCATCACTCCAGACCACAGCCTTCAGCGGTTCTTCGCTGAATAATGAAGGCTCGAGCACATCAAGCAGTTGATTGCTGCTATCCAGCAACAGCCACTGGCTGCTGCAATCGACAAACTGCGAATCCTCACCCCGCGCATAGCCCTGCAGCTGACGGCAGTCGCCCAGTACCTGCTGACCGAGCCGCAGCTGACCATCGGCGCTCCACAGCCACTGAGCGTCCACAGCAAAGCCCTGCGGGCGACTGAGAGCATGCTGGTAAGGCGTCAGAATCAGGGCATTCTGAGGATAAAGGCGATCAAGGCCGGTGGTGGCAATATGATTCAGCAACAGGCCGGTTAAGGTCACCAGAATAATGATCAGTGCCGCCAGCAGACCGGCGCGGCGATGCCATTTGTGCAGCCAGAAGCGGAGTTGACGTCTAGTGGAGGTTTTCATCCGCAGAGGCTGCCCAGCGATCGAGAAGGAGCGCGAGTTTAGCAACTTTCTCCATACTGCGCACCGAGTAGGTGGCACCGGAAATGCCGTCGATATGACCGCTCAGCTCGCCATCATCGGTTAACTGCAACTGTGCAAACTGAGCGGTAAACACCGGCAGACGGATTTCATCACCACGGATTTCCCGGAAGACCATCACCTCAATCCGTTCGATCACACCCTGATGGGTCCGCACGGCAAAGGTAATGGGTTTTTCTTTGCCGGTTTCACTCAGCACCCATAAATTGTGGCCATTGTGCGTCCAGTATTTGACCCGCGCCTGACGCAGATCGTAACGGATAAGTTCCTGCGCCTGTTGTTTCTGCTCATTGCTCAGCCACAGAGTACGTGCCTCATGCCCGCTGGGAAACCACTCGCCCAGCAATTGTGGCAACGTCAGATAGGTGCCTTTGGCAAGTGCCTGCGGACTGGCGGATAACGCCAGCAGCAGAATAATGATCAACCGCATAGGGTTCGCTCTGGCCTGGGTTGGGCGCTTATCGGTCCGGGTCACGCTGCCATCATGGCGCCATCGGTGCAGGATGATTCAGAGTGTCCGGACCTGTCAAAGAACGATTTAATGGCCCCTGCACAGACACCGAAACGCATCTGCGGTTAAACGGGAGCACATTAAACGCGCATGTCGTCAGGGCCTGTTAACGCTCATTAAACAGGCCCGATTCGATCAGAACTGGTACCGCAGGCCAATATCAACGCTGCGTTCAGCACCGACATAAATGCCCTGACGCAGACTGGCAATGTACAGCTCGTCGGTCAGGTTTTTCACACTGCCATTAAGACTGAGTTTCTGATTAATCTGATATTGCGCATTCAGGTTAACCAAGGTGTAAGCATCAATCTGACCGGTGAAAAATCCCGAGGTGTTTTCTGCAATATCGCGGGTATTCAGCACATCGGTATATTGTGAACCGGTATGATGGGCACTCAGCGCTGTTTTAAAGTTTTCTGTCTGATAACCCAGTGTCAGGTTGGCTACAATTTCCGGTGTATAAGTTACACGGTTACCATCAGGAGTCGTCACCTGCGTGCCTGCTGAATTATAACGGTCACCCACAAAGCGCGCGTCTTTAATCCAGGTAGCATTGGCATCGATACTGAAGCCGGCTCCCAGCATCACGCCTACTCCGGCCTCGAGTCCCTGATGCAGAGTTTCACCGCCGTTTGTACGCTGGAAATCAGAATTGCTGTTCGCCGGAATAATCTGGTTATCGAAATTCATGCGGAAAGCGGCCACTTCGTAGCTGATCAGTCCCGTTGCACCGCGCAAACCAATTTCAATGTTACGCGAACGCTCGGCTTCCAGTTTCTGATCATCCAGACCATTCAGCGCGTCACCGTTAAGGGCGGGAGAAAAACTTTTATAAATACCACCGAAGATCTGAGCTGCGGCACTCATCTGCCACGTAGCCCCCACACCCGGCATTATTTCGGTATTACTGCTGTCTGCTTTGTTGTCAGCAGCGGCACGCAGATCTTTACGCTCCTGCGTATATTTTTCTACCCGAATACCAGGGGTCAGAGCCAGAGCATCGGTGAGCATAAAACGGTTCTGGGCGAAAACTGCAAGGGAATCGGCAGAATCCACAACGTCCTTGCCAATGGTGCCGGTGCGTGGCGTGGCACGAACAGCATTAATGGTTTGATCCTGCATTTCCTCGGTCATATAACGGATGCCAACTTCAGCTTCGCTGTCGATGCCAAAACTGCTGTGGCTGGCGTAAAGACGCGATTCCACACCGAAACGCTCGAACGCACGGTTATTTCCATTCAGGCTGTCGCTGTATACCCAACGACCCGATGCTGCTGAGCTCGCGCTATCCACACCGTAACGCCAGTAATCGCGATACATTTCGCTCCAGTACACCAGCGTATTGAGGCGCAAGGCATTACTGATCGTCCACTCATGGTTAAGGTCAAGACTGCGACGCTCGGTCAGAAAATAATCATCAGGAGCAGGGTTATACTGCTTACCGTCTTTATAATCCTGCAAAAACAGACCACGATAGGAAATATTGGCTTCATTATCATAATCGGTGTATTTAATTCCGAGCCATTGGTCAGTACCAACCGCCAAACCCGCTTTGAGCATGATATCGGTCATGTCATAGCCTTTATCCATAAAGCCATCACTTTCTGCTTTGGTCACAACCGCACCGAACACCGCTTCTTTCGAAGGTGCACTGCCGCCCAATTCAAGGGTTGCTTCATTGGTATTCCAGGACCCACTGCGCGCCGAAAGTACAACACCGTCTTCAGGCTGCTTGGTGACATAGTTGATCACACCGCCGATGGTGCTCGGACCATAACGCAGAGAAGCCGCACCTTTTAAAACTTCAATGCCTTCCATGCGCTGAATACGGGGATTGTAGTAACGACCATTGCCGACAAACAGTCCCGGGGCAACCGGCACGCCATCTTCAAGAATCAGGGTTTTATAATCCGCAGCACTCAGGCCGCGCACGCCGATATTGGCAACCACGGCGGATTCTTCTTCAGGCTTGACGACGACACCAGGCACACTGCGCAGGGCCTCTTCTGTCGAGCGCGGCTGCATGATTTCCAGCTGCTCTTTATCAACGACTGCAACCGATCCCGGTTGACGGGATGCATCGGTTTCAGCAGGTCCAACCACATTAATGGTGGGTAAACGAACCTGCTGCTCTTCCGCATTCACCGCGATATCGGCAGAAATCAGTGCAACGGCGACAGCGAGCAATACTGGGCGATTTGGGCGAGTGGTCATTACATGTTTGTCCTTGTGCAATGAATAGCAACGAAATTGTTGCGCACGATAGCACAAACGGGAATCACTTCAATATTCGAATGCTAATTATTGTTATTTATAGGCGTAACAAAATACCTTCCTTGCCGCTGAGCGACTGCCCTTGTGAAAAGCCTGCCGGGATTATCGTTCCTGTAACCGGGCCATAAAAAAACCAGCCCTGAGGCTGGTTTTGTCATGCAACGACAGGGCTTATGCCTGGGGCGCCGCTTCTTCCAGTAAAGGCTTGAGTTCACCTTTGGCGTGCATCTCGGTGACGATATCGCAACCACCGATCAGCTCACCTTTTACCCACAATTGTGGAAAGGTTGGCCAGTTGGCGTAAACCGGCAGGTTGGTACGGATTTCCGGGTTAGAAAGAATGTCCACGTACGCGAACTTCTGGCCACATTCCATAACCGCCTGCACAGTACGGGCAGAGAAGCCGCACATCGGCTGGTTTGGTGAGCCTTTCATGTACAGCAGAATGTCGTTGCTTTCGATCTGGTCTTTGATGACCTGCATGATATCCATAGGTCTTCTCTCTCAAACGTTGAATGGAAATTGCGGCGATTCTAACACAAAGCAGCAAAAGCCTGACAGCGCCACTGGGGTATCAGCCATCGGCGGTACTGCCAAAACCACCACCACCCGGGGTGTGGATACAGAACAGGTCACCGGCTTCCAGCTCGACACAGGCGCAGCCGGATAAGCGCTGCATCCGCCCCTGATGGCGCAGCACAAAGTTCACGCCAGGCTTGCCGTCACCGCCGCCCTGCAGGCCATGCGGCGCAACCTGACGGTGGCCACTGATGATATTGGCACGCATCGGCTGCAGAAAACGGATATGCCGCTCTACGCCATGACCGCCAGCATACTGCCCGGCGCCACCGGACTGTGGCCGCACATGAAACCAGTCGAGCACCACCGGAAAACGCTGTTCCAGAATCTCGGGGTCTGTCAGGCGCGAATTGGTCATATGGCTGTGCACCGCGCTGGCGCCGTCACCCTGCGCACTGGCACCGATACCGCCGCACAGTGTTTCGTAATACTGCAGCTGCTGATTACCGAAGGTGAAATTGTTATTGGTGCCCTGACAGCCGGCCATTAAGCCCAGCGCCCCCATCACCACATCCACCAGATACTGGGCCGTCTCGACATTGCCCGATACCACCGCCGCCGGATATTGCGGCGCAATAATGGAAGCCTGTGGCACCTTAACCGTTAACGCGCGGAAAAAGCCGGCATTCAGCGGCATGGGTTTGGCGACCAGCGCGCGGAAGCTGTACAGCACCGCTGCCATCACCACCGAGGTCGGCGCATTAAAATTACCGGGATGTTGCTTCTGTTCTGCACGGTATTGCGTACCGGAAAAATCGACCGTGGCATGGCGCTGCTGCCGGTCAACCTCAATGCGCACATTAAAGCAGGTGCCATCATCCATCTGCGCGCTGAATTCACCGGACGGTAAATCCGCCAGACACTCACGCAACGTCTGCTCGGCGTTATCCATCACATGCTGCATATAGGCCGTCACCTGTGGCAAACCATAGGCCGCACATAAGCGCTGTAATTCCGCTGCACCTTTTTCGCAGGCGGCCAGCTGAGCCATTAAATCGGTAATATTCTGATCCGGATTACGCGCCGGATACGTAGCCGCCGCCAGAACCTTACGGATCTCCTGCTCTTTAAGCTGGCCATCGCGCATTAAAATCAGGTTATCGAGCAGCACACCTTCTTCGTCGATATGGGTGCTTTCCGCCGGCATTGAGCCCGGTGTAATACCACCGATATCGGCATGATGACCACGCGCGGCGACATAAAAATCGGCTTTATTACCCGCCGTAAATGGCCGGATAAAAACCGGCTTAACCACCGTGACATCGGGCAAATGCGTGCCGCCGTTATAAGGAGTATTCAGCACAAAGGCATCGTCAGGGCGCATATCCGTATGCCCCTGCATCACCACTTTAATGCTTTCGCTCATTGAACCTAAATGCACCGGAATATGCGGCGCATTAGCGACCAGCTCACCATGGCCATCAAACAACGCGCAGGAAAAATCCAGCCGCTCTTTAATGTTCACACTGCTGGCGGTTTTCTCCAGCACAAAGCCCATCTGTTCGGCGACCGACATAAACAGATTATTGAATATTTCCAGCGTGACCGGATCGCGCTGAGCCAGACTACTGGCAGACGCCGGAAGTTCTTCACCCTGATCACTCAGCAATAACGCCCCGCTTTTTAACACTTCAAGCTGCCAGCCGGGTTCCACCACAATGGTGCTGTTGGCATCGGTTAATAACAGCGGGCCTGATGCAATAAAACCCGCCGCCAGCTGCGTACGCGCCAGTACCGGAACGCTGTGCCATTTCCCACCCAGATATAATGGTGCATTTTCCTGTGCAGTTTGTTCGCCGCTGGCAAAAGGAATTGCCGGAGCGCTGTTTCCGGCGGCTACCAACTCCAGCTGTACCGCATCTAAGCGCAGGGATTTATGAGCGGCAATAAAACCAAATAATTGCTGGTGCTGCTGTTCAAATTCGGCACGCATAGCGGCGGCATCGGCAAAGCTGACCAACAACTGGGTATCGGACCCCTCATAACGCAGATAGGCACGGCGTAATTCCTGTACCTGCACCTGTTTTTCAGCGTCCGGAGTGAAATCCGCCTGCTGCATTAACGCCGCGAATTTTTCTTCTGCGCGGGTCAGCGCCGCAGCATCGGTTAATGGTATTTCTACCGCGTCTTCGCCCAGCCAGCGCTGCTCAGCCAGACCGATACCAAAGGCCGATAACACCCCGGCCAGCGGATGCAGATACACCTGTTTAATATTCAGCTCGGCCGCCACCAGACAGGCATGCTGGGCACCGGCACCACCAAACGCGTTGAGTACATAATCGCGGATATCATAACCACGCTGCACCGATATTTTTTTCACCGCCGCGGCCATATTATTCACGGCAATACGCAGAAAACCGGCGGCTATTTCTTCTGGCGAATATTCCTGACCGCTGTCGTTGCGGATCTGTATTGCAAGCTCGCTGAATTTCTGCCGCACAATATCAGCATCCAGTGGCTGATTCTGTTCAGGACCAAACACATGGGGAAAATGCTGTGGCTGTAATTTACCCAGCAACACATTGCAGTCGGTGACGGTTAACGGACCGCCATTACGGTAACAGGCAGGGCCGGGATAACTGCCGGCGGATTCCGGCCCGACCTGAAAGCGGCCATCAGAAAAATGCACCAGCGAACCGCCACCGGCGGCCACGGTGTGAATATTCATCATCGGTACGCGTAGTTTTACGCCGTTAACCTCGGTCAGGGTTTCACGCTCAAGATCGTTATTCAGCGTACCGTTAAAATGACTGACATCGGTCGAGGTTCCGCCCATATCAAACCCGACAATGCGGTTAAAACCATCGGCCTGAGCGGTGCGTACCATACCGACCACACCACCGGCCGGGCCGGATAAAATCGCATCTTTCCCCTGAAAATTCTGCGCTGCACATAAGCCACCATTGGATTGCATAAACTGCAGTACCGTCGGCGGCAACGCCTGCTCCACCTGATTAACATAACGGCGCAATACCGGCGACAAATACGCATCAGCCACCGTGGTATCACCACGCGGCACCAGTTTAATTAACGGACTGACGCGGTGACTTAACGAAATCTGTTTAAAGCCAAGCTGGCGGGCAATATCACCGATACGAATTTCATGCTGCGGATATTTATAGGCATGCATCAGCACCACGGCGATGCTGCCGTAACCCAGTGAGCGCGCTTCAATTAACTGCACCAGCAGGGTTTCTTCATCCAGCGGATAATCCACCGTGCCGTCGGCCAGTATACGTTCAGGTACTTCGTACACCCGTTCGTATAACGGTTCTGGCTGCTCAATATGAATGGCAAAAATATCCGGGCGGGTCTGATAACCGATGCGCAGCTGATCGCGCAGACCTTTACTGATGCACAGTAAAGTGCGCGCACCTTTACGTTCCAGCAACGCATTGGTGGCCACCGTCGTGCCCATTTTTACACTGGCGATGGCGCTGTCGTATTGCGGATAACGGGCCTGCAGTTGACGGATGCCTTCAACCGCCGCATCAGCATAATGCTGCGGATTTTCCGACAGTAATTTATGGGTAATTAATTCACCGGCCGGTGTCAGCGCGACGATATCGGTAAAGGTGCCGCCGCGGTCGACCCAGAATTGCCATTGCCCGGAGTGCGCCGGCCTCTCAGCAGAAGAACCTGTGGCAGAAGAATCCACAGAGGAAAACGAAGAAACTGAAGACATGATTCCACCCGTAATTTACTGCCAGCGATCATACCAGCAAATAGCGGGATTCTTCAGAAACTGAACAGCGCCGCCGCCACCGGAATCAGCAACAGCAACAATGCCCGCCCTAACCAGCGGCGGGCACTGAGCAACAACAGGCGCAGTGCTTTTTCCTGCCCCAGACGCCGTTTTTGTGCTTTCTCTCCTGCCGCAGGCGGTTGCCGCAACAACTGGCGTAATTGCCAGAACAGCACCACTGACCAGCTGCCATACAACACAAACAGGCAGATACCCAGCAGCATCAGCGCCAGAATCAGCAACGGCAGTAAACTCATGAGCGCCGCCTCTGCCACAGTACAATGCCACCCACCAGCAACAGACCACCGGTCAGTAACAATGCCAGCGCCCACAGCAGCACACCGGGCAGGCCGAACACAAAACCGGTGTGCAGACCGTATTGCAGAAAACGCAGACTGATCAACGCCTGTTCTCCGGCGCTTTGTGATACCTGCGGCTCTGACGAGAGCGCCGGCCAGATATCCACCCGCTGCAATAAACTCAGATCGGCCGGGTGCAGAAAGAGATAGTGTTGCGGCACCAGACTGAGGCCATCGCGGGCAACCATACGTAACTGATAGTTAAAGGCCGGAGGCCGTGGCGTCACAATACCGGTCAGCTGATAGCCCGGCAGCAGAGCTTCTGCCCGGCTCTTTAAGGCCAGAAGATCGGGCACTGCCGTAACAGCATCCGCCGTCATGCCGGTTGCCACCGGCCCTGCCATTACCGTTTTCAGCGCCGGCTGATTGAGTTGCCCGGCGCTGAGCAGGCTGTACAGCGGCGCGCGCCAGGGCCAGCAGATACCGGTAATCACCATCACAATCAGCAGCGGCGTGATGTACAGACCGTTCAGTGCATGCCAGCGGCGCAGGCCATCGGCTTTGCCACTCAGTAAACGCTGCGGCAGAAAATGCTCGCGGCTGAGCTGAATCCGGTCGCCACGCACCAGCCAGAGTAACAGGCCAAGCAGACAACTGAGCGCCAGCAACACACTGCTGATCGCCACCAGCTGACGTCCGCCCTCACCCAGTAACAGCGTGCGGTGCAGTGACAGTACCCAGTTAAAAAAACCGTCGCTCAGGGGGCTCGCGCTGCCATCGGCGGCCAGCTCATACGAGCGGAAGCCGTCGGCGCAGCGCAGATACAGACGCGGCTGAGCAATCAGAGGTGAAGAAAGCCCCAGATAACTGACCGCACAACCGGAATGCTCTGCCTGCAACACCTCCATGCGTTGCTGCAGCCTTTGCGCCGCTGCCGGAGGCAGAGGCTCCGGTGCACGTAACCCCGTTTGTAATACCGGCTCCAGCAACAGCAGCAGTCCGCTGAGCAGAATAATCAGCAGCGGCAGGGCCAGCACCAGGCTGACCCACAGATGCAGGCGGCGAAACCAGTAATAAGCGGTCATTCAGAGACTCGTTGTCAGAAGCTGTGCTCGTACGCCAGCATCAGACTGCGGCCACGACCTTTGTAATAGCGCGCAGTATTACCGAGATCGGAGGTCTGTGCGTAGTAATCAAAGTAATCGCGGTTCAGCAGGTTACCGAGCGACAGGCTGGTAGTGCTGTTGTTGCCACGGTAGCTGACACTCATATCCACCAGCGCATAGCCAGCAAAAGACTCGGCATTGGCGTTGGCCTGACCGTGGAAGCTGCGGTCAAAGTAGTAAGTGCTGGCCAGACGCGCACTGGTGCGGCCATTCAGCTCGTAGCGGGCATAGGCCGAGAGTTTATCCGGGCTGATATTAGCCGC
>NZ_DDCJ01000032.1:15396-26669 GCF_002335285.1 Thalassolituus sp. UBA2009 | reverse complement strand
TAACCACCGATTTCCAGATCGTAACTAAACATATAGGCGGTCTGCAGTTCGTAACCGTGGGTGCGGGTTTTCTCGCGGATCACTTCGTAGCTGCCATCGCCATTGGTGTCGGCCAGACGCGAACCAAAGGCAGAGGTCGAACGGAAGTAACTGGCTTTCAGACTCAGCGCTTCGCCCTGATAGTTGAAACCGGTTTCGTAGTTATCGGTGATGATCGGCTTGATACGCACCAGATCATCCACATCCTGACCGTCGGTGTTGATGCCGCGCAGCACCAGACCCACATCCGGCATATTGAAGCCTTCGCTGTAGGAGATATAAGCATTCAGGCCATCGCTGATGCGGTAGGTAAAGCCGAGGTTGGTCAGCAGTTCGGAGAATTCATCATCACCACCGGCCACATCACGCGAGCCGTAGTTATACAGCGTGGTGAAATCATCCACCTGCAGTTTGGCGGTCTCGTAACGCGCACCACTGGTCAGTTGCAGGCGATCGGTCAGGGCGTAATCGAGCTGGGCAAAAGGCGCGTAGTTGTCGAACTTCATTTCCGGCACCCAGGTACGGCCGGTCATCGCCAGTGTCTGTTTCGATTCATCACGCACCCAGTCAAAGCCCAGCACCCAGTCGAGTTCATTCAGCAGGAAATCGTCACGGTTCCAGCTCAGGCGCACACCACTGCGCTGCACTTCAATCTGCGACTGATCGTAGATGCTCTGCGTCAGCGCACCAGTGCCATCGTACTGGCTGCCATAAGCCGGGTCCTGAAAGGTTTTGGTCTGGGTTGCGCCGTACAGCGAGGTACGGTCGAGGTAATAAAACTTACCGCTGAAGTTACCACCGGCCAGATCACGGTCGCTGTAGCTCAGCGCGGCTGCGGTTGCTTTGTTGCGGTTCGGATCGCCCACCTGCTTGCCTTTTTCGGTGGTGGCGGCAATGCCCTGATCGCGGTCGCCCGGTACGTTGCGGTAATCACCGCTGTTTTCCAGATCGTAACGGTTGAGCATCAGCTCCACACGGCGGGTAGCCGACAGATCCATGCCCAGCTTCAGCAGCAGATCAAGGGATTCAGAATCCATCAGGTCGCCGTGGGTTTCGTTAACGGCAATTTTGTCGCCGTTGGCATCGTAGTACAGCCCACTGTTCTGATACTGCGCCGAGGCCAGCACATCGTAAGCGCCCTGCTTGCGCTGCAGCGAGCCACCCAGGCGGTATTCAAAACCGTCACCGTCAAAATCGTTGCTGCTGGTCAGCGCGGTATTCAGACGGATTTCGTTATCGCCGTCGGCAGCGCTGCGGGTAATAAAGTTGATGATGCCGCCGGTTGCGCCCAGCCCCATGGAAGCGTTGGCACCGTGTACCACTTCAATCCGTTCAATCAGCGACGGGTCGATGGTGAAGCCGTCACGCGAGCCATCGCGCAGCGGGTTGGTCTGCGGAATACCATCCACCAGAATCAGCGGCGAACGGCCACGGAAACTCTCAGAAGAGCCGGTCATTTTCTGGCGCGACGGCGCAAAGCTTGGCAGCAGGCGGCTCAGTGCACTGGTCAGATCGCCGCTGGCACCGAGAGTGGCCTGCAGGGTTTCACGCTCGATGACCGTCACCATATGCGGGATGGTAGCAACATCACGCTCACCGCGAACGGCGGAGATCGTAACCCGGTCCAGCGTTACTTTTTCCGCTGGCGCAGAAGCGTCAGCCGGAAGCTGTGTGTCTGCGGCATAAGCCACCGGAGCCAGCAGTGCTGGAATCATCGCAAAAACAGCAGTTTTCATGGGCATGTCCTGATACGGATTGGTAATTAGCAATACGAAAGGACGCGAATGCTACTGAGTCTGAGAATGATTATCAACAAATAATAAGAGGAATTCCTGAACTTACATGGACGATGTTGGTCGTCAGAGTTCCGCTTCGAGCGGCAGAACGCCCAGCAGCCAGGATTGCAGGCGCCGCCACAGGCTGGCCCGGGGTTCGCTGTCATAGCTCTGCACAGAGCCATCGCCGTACAGCTCCTGCCAGCGTACTTCTCCCTGATGTAGCTGCAGGTGATAACTTTCGAATGGCAGGTTTTGCTGCAGATCCCGGCTGGCTTCCTGACCCAGTTGCGCCTGCTCAAACAGCACACCCATTTCGGTATTCTCGCGGATGGAACGCGGATCAAGATTCATCGAGCCGACGTAAAAGTAGCGCTGATCAATCACCAGCATTTTGGCGTGCAGACTGGCGGAAGAAGAGCCGGTCCAGCGGCGGTTTTCACGCCCGGAGCTGGCATCCGGGCGCAGCTCATACAGTTCAACTCCGGCACGCAGTAACGCCGCGCGGTAATGTTTATAAGCCGAATGCACCGCAGGCACATCCGTGCTGGCCAGAGAATTGGTCAGCACCCGCACCTTAACACCACGCGCGACCAGTGCCGCCAGAAAGGCAACCCCCTCATCGCCCGGTACAAAATAGGGCGAAACCAGCAGCACTTCCTGCTGCGCATTTTCCAGCAGAGTGAGCAGATTTCCCAACAACGGCGACTGGTAACGGCGGCTGCGGATTTTATCCGGTGCATCAGCCACTACGTACGCCTTTCCCCAGAACAGCCGCGGTTCATAGTGCGCCGCCAGGTTCTGGGCCCGTGCCTGTAAAGCCTGCACATAAGGGTGCTGCTGATTACTCTGCAGCCAGCTCTGCAGTTTCTGGCTCAGTCCGTTCAGCGGTTGCTGGTCATGCGGATCAGCATCCTGCAACACGTGCTCCACCGGCACCGCCAGCTCGCTGTTCCAGTAGCGGTCAAACTCGGTTGAGGCGTCATCGACCACCGCCCCCAGTGTCAGTACATCCAGATCACCGAAGACCACCGCATTACGCGCGGCATCAAAGTACTCATCACCGATATTGCGCCCGCCGGTAATCGCCAGAGTGTTATCGGCAATCATGGTTTTGTTATGCATGCGCCGGGTCGATACCCCATAACGGGTCAGAAACTGCATATCGCGCGGATAGTCGCGCAGAAACGGATTAAACAGGCGGATATCAATATTGGGATGACGGTTCAGCAGCCGCAGCTCATTATCGGCGCCGCGGGTTGCCATATCGTCCAGCAGCAGCCGCACGCGTACGCCGCGCTCGGCGGCCTGCAGTAAGGCCCAGGTAAAAACCTTGCCGGTCAGATCCTGATGGTAGAGATAATATTGCAGGTCGAGACGATCATGAGCATTGGCCGCCAACAACAGGCGGGCAAGAAAAGCATCAGTTCCGGAGGCCAGCAACACCAGCCCGGCCTGACCGGGATGTTGCTGTAACAGAGGCTCCGCCCAATCCGTCAGCGGACTGTGCGGCGGAGCCTGAGTATGAACTTCAGAGGTGGGATGCGGATAGTCCGGCAGACGGGCACAGCCGGCAAACAACACCGCCAGCAGATACATACAGCACGGCAGTATCTGCCATGCGCGTTTATGGCATATGGGCGATATAGGCGGCCACATCACGCAGCTGCTGCTCATCCATATTCTGCACCACGCCGATCATCGGTGAGTTTTTACGCTCCGGATCGTTATGCAGGAAACGCATCAGGGTTTTGGTCAGATATTCATATGGCTGACCGGCGATACGCGGGTACAGGCTGCTGCCATGGCCGGCGTTGCCATGGCAGACAAAACAGGTGGTTTTATAAATCTGTTCGCCTTTTGCACTTGTGGGTACGGGTTGTTCGCGGCTAACCACCGGCTTGTGAGCAAAATAAAGCGCGATATTAATGCGGTCTTCTTTACTCAGCGTGGTGGCCAGTTTGCTCATCACATAATCTTTGCGCACACCATCGGCAAAATGCTCAAACTGGGTAAAAAGATAAGCGGCATTCTGACTGGCCAGATTCGGGATATAGTCGCGCTTGCTGTTGCCATCATCACCATGACAGCGGAAGCACAACTGCGCACGCTCAACACCATCTTCAATAGCGGCCTGTAACAGCGGTGTATTTTTTTCGATGATGGCCATTTCCTGCAGCATGGACTCCACACTTTCGGCCTGCACCTGGCTGCCCAGTAAGAGAAGCAATCCTGCCAACGTACTGCTTAATCTGTTCATAGTGTACTTTTCTGTTCTTTTGCTGTTATGGAGTTATTCAGGAGCGGCTGTTTTCGCGGACAAAACGCCCTGAAGACCCTGATCAACTTATTATTAGGGAGTGAAACATACGCGTCTGCTCTCGTCAGGCCAAGAGCCAATCGCCTTTCGTATTAGCCTTTTCTAAATAAAGGCTGACCTGTATCAAGCGCTAACCGCGAACTCCGGCCAGAGTTGCCCAAATCCACTTCCCGCACCGCCAGGCTTATGGATAAGGGGCTGTGCCCTGCACCCGCATTCAGGTACACTTCCCGCCTTTCTAACTGCGCTCAGATTCAGACCATACGCCATGATGCAAGAGACTTATCAGCCCCATATTATCGAACCTTCCGTACAGACTCAGTGGGAAGAAAATCAGGTATTCAAAGCCGTTGTCGACAGCAATAAAGAGAAATTCTATTGCCTGTCCATGTTCCCGTATCCAAGCGGCCGGCTACATATGGGGCACGTGCGTAACTACACCATTGGTGACGTGGTTTCGCGCTACCAGCGCATGCAGGGCAAAAACGTCATGCAGCCAATGGGCTGGGACGCCTTCGGTCTGCCGGCAGAAAACGCCGCCATCAAGCATCAGGTTGCTCCGGGCAAATGGACCAAAGAAAACATCGCCTATATGAAAGGCCAGCTGAAATCGCTGGGCCTCGGTTACGACTGGAACCGCGAACTGGCGACCTGTGACCCGGAATACTACCGCTGGGAACAGTGGTTCTTCACCAAGCTGATCGACAAGGGTCTGGCCTACAAAAAAGTATCCGCGGTTAACTGGTGTCCGAATGACCAGACCGTTCTGGCCAACGAACAGGTCATCGACGGCTGCTGCTGGCGCTGTGACTCTGTGGTTGAGCGTAAAGAAATTCCACAGTGGTTTATCCGCATTACCGATTACGCCGAAGAACTGCTGAACGACCTCGATCAGCTCGACGGCTGGCCGGATCAGGTAAAAGCCATGCAGCGCAACTGGATTGGTAAATCCCGTGGCGTACAAATGCGCTTTGGCCTGAAAGACCGCGAAGACGCACTGGAAATCTACACCACCCGTCCGGATACCCTGATGGGTGTGAGCTATGTTGCTGTTGCTGCCGGTCACCCACTGGCGAAAGAAGCCGCAGCCAACAATGCTGCGCTGGCCGCATTCCTCGAAGAATGTTCCAAATCCGGTACCGCCGAAGCCGATCTGGCCACCGCCGAGAAAAAAGGTATGGCAACCGGCTTTACTGCCATTCACCCGATTTCCGGTAAAGAAGTACCGGTGTGGGTCGCCAACTTTGTGCTGATGGAATTCGGTACCGGTGCGGTCATGGCCGTTCCTGCACACGATCAGCGCGACTGGGAATTCGCGCAGAAATACGGCATTGAAATTCATCAGGTCATCGCCGCCAACGAAGGCGACGAGTGCGACCTGAGCAAAGCGGCCTATACCGAAAAAGGCACCCTGATTAACTCCGGCGAATTTGACGGCCTCGGTTTTGACGCCGCCTTCGACGCCATCGCCGCCAAACTGGCGGCAGAGGGCAAAGGCGAGATCAAAGTGAACTACCG
Organism: Thalassolituus sp. UBA2009; assembly: GCF_002335285.1. Classification (NCBI taxonomy): domain Bacteria; kingdom Pseudomonadati; phylum Pseudomonadota; class Gammaproteobacteria; order Oceanospirillales; family Oceanospirillaceae; genus Thalassolituus; species Thalassolituus sp. UBA2009. The sequence goes on along the minus strand of NZ_DDCJ01000032.1, from coordinate 21,017 downwards.
CCTGCGCGACTGGGGTGTGAGCCGCCAGCGTTACTGGGGCGCACCGATTCCGGTGATCCGTACCGCCGATGGTGACTCCATTGCTGCACCGGAAAGCCTGCAGCCGGTAATTCTGCCGACTGAGGTTGTGATGGATGGTGTGAACTCACCGATCAAGAACAACCCGGAATTCGAAAACATCGAATACAACGGTCAGCCGGCATTCCGTGAAACCGATACCTTCGACACCTTTATGGAGTCGTCCTGGTACTACGCGCGCTACTGCTCACCGCGCGACGATACGCAGATGCTGAATCCGGAAGAAGCCAATTACTGGCTGCCGGTCGATCAGTATATCGGCGGGATCGAACACGCCATTCTGCACCTGCTGTATGCACGTTTCTTCCACAAGCTGCTGCGCGATGCCGGTCTGGTGAACAGCGATGAGCCGTTCAAAAACCTGCTGTGCCAGGGCATGGTGCTGGCCGATGCGTTCTTCTACACCAACGAACACGGCGCCAAAGAGTGGGTTAATCCGACCGAAGTGAGCGTTGAGCGCGACGACAAAGGCCGCCTGACCGCTGCCAAGCGTAAGAGCGACGGCAAAGAACTGCAGTACTCCGGCATGAGCAAAATGTCGAAGTCGAAAAACAACGGTGTCGATCCGCAGGAAGCCATCGAACTGTACGGCGCCGATACCGTGCGTCTGTACACCATGTTCGCAGCGCCCCCGGAGCAAACCCTGGAATGGTCTGACTCCGGCGTACAGGGTGCCCAGCGCTTCCTGCAGCGCGTCTGGCGTTTAAGCTACGAACTACTGCAACAGGCAGATCGTGGTGATGCGGCGAACCTGTCCAAAGATGAGAAAGACGCCCGCCGTAAGGTGCACGAAACCATTCAGAAGGTGAGCGATGACGTTGGTCGCCGCTACAACTTCAACACCGGTATCGCCGCCATTATGGAACTGATGAACACCCTGCAGAAAGCCGATATGGCATCTGCCGGTGGCCGTGCAGTGGTGGCAGAAGGTCTCGATGCGGTGATCCGCATGCTGTCGCCGATTGCGCCACACATTACCCAGGCTCTGTGGATTGCCTTCGGTAACGATGGTCTGGTGATTGATGCCCCTTGGCCTGTGGTTGACGAGAGCGCTCTGGTGCGTGATTCCATCGAAGTGGTGGTTCAGGTGAACGGTAAGCTGCGTGCCAAGATCGAAGTGGCGGCCAACGCCAGCAAAGACGATCTTGAAGCCGCCGCCAAAGAGGCCGTTGCCCAGCAGCTCGAAGGTGTGACCGTACGCAAGGTGATTGTGGTACCGGGTAAGCTGGTTAATATCGTCGCTAACTGATCCGGAGCTGCCTGCGTTGCCGGTACTGTGTTAAAAATACGTTCGAAATGCTCATTTATGACTTATAAACTGCGCCTTCTCACGTATTTTTGCCTTGTTCCGGCGGCCTCGCCAACGCTCCGCCCACATTGAACAGCTGATAGGAAGCCTATGCGCCCTCTTGCCTGGATTCTCACATTATCATTACTTTCTGCCTGCGGCTGGCATCTGCGTGGTGTTACGCCGCTGCCGCCGGAATACCGGGTGATGTATCTGCAGAGTCAGGCCAGCAACAGCTTTAACCAACAGTTAAAGCTGCAGCTGGAGTTCAACGATGTCGTACTGACCGCCAGCGCCGAAGACGCCCCGGCCATTCTGCGTATTGAGCCGGTGGATATCGAACGGCGTACGCTGTCGGTCAGCAGCAGTGGTCAGGTAGGCGAGTTCGAACTGAACGGCCGTCTGACCGCTCATATCCTGCACATTGGCCGCGATACCGATGTCGAAATTGAACTGAAAGCACGCCGCACCCTGACCAACGATGTGAACAACGTCGTCGGTACTGCCAGCGCCGAAAGCCAGCAACGGGCTGAGCTGGAGCGCGAACTGGTCAACAAGCTGCTGCGCCGCCTGCAAAGCCTCGGCAAAGGCAACCAAAGCGCAGCCACAACCCAAAGCGCTCCTGCCGCAACAGGCACCCAGCCGTGAAAATCCGCCAGGACCAGCTCAGCGGCCTGCTGGCCAAAGGACTGGCACCCTGCTATCTGGTGTCCGGTGACGACCCTTTACTGGTGATGGAAGCCTGCGACGAGATCCGTGCAGCTGCACGTAAGGCCGGTGTCGAGGAGCGTGAGCTGTTCCATGCTGAAGCCGGCTTTGACTGGCGCCATTTGCTGGAAGAAGCCAACGCCATGTCGTTATTTGCCAGTCGCCGTATTCTTGAAGTACGGATTGGTAACGGCAAGCCTTCCGATAAAGGCGCGGCTATTCAGCAGATTCTTGATAATCCCAACCCGGATAACCTGCTGCTGATTATCTGCCCGCGCCTCGACAGCACCATTCAGCGCAGCGCCTGGTTTAAAGCGGTGGATAAAGCCGGTGTTTTCCTGCCGATCTGGCCCATCGAACGCTCGCAATATCCGGGCTGGCTGAAACGCCGCCTGCAGATTGCCGGCCTGCAGATCGAACCTCCCGCCCTGGCTGCTCTGGCGCATCAGACCGAAGGCAACCTGCTCGCTGCCGTGCAGGAAGTTGAAAAGCTGCGCCTGCTGGGCACGACCACCATCAACGAAGAGATGATTAACGAAGCCATTGGCGACAGCTCCCGCTTTGACGCCTTTGGTCTGGCCGATACCTGCCTGCTCGGTAACCTGGCCGAAGCCAGCCGCATTCTTTCGCATTTAAAAGGTGAAGGTGTCGATGCGCTGATGATACTCGGCGCCCTGACGCGCAAGATCCGCCAGCTGATTGCCATGCAGGATCTTGGCGGACAACAGCTGAGTGAAGCCTTCAAGGCACAGAATATCTGGCCCAAACAACAGCCTCCCTACAAAAAAGCTCTGCAGAACCTGCGCGCCCCACAGCTCCATGCCGCCCTGCGTAAGGCCGAAAAAATCGATGCAGCCATTAAAGGCAGCGGCGATGATCCCTGGCTTCTGTTAAGTGAGTTAACTGTACTGTTAACAGGTGTAAGGCTGACGACTGGTTAACAGTTTCAGCACTACCGCTGTCACAGAAATCCCAACATTTAACTGAGATACTGCTGTGGTAATGGCGGCAATTGCCGTATTCGGATGACAATTTTTGTCACATTATGCCTTTTAACGTTAAGCGTCGTGGTAAAAACGTTAAAATATAATAATATGACGTAATGCTAAGCTGAGTATGCAGACTAAGAGGATGTTCGTTATGAGCGCCGTAAACAAACAACAAAATTCAGATCTGGTCTGGGACCTGGAGAAAATCCACCAGCACCAGCGCGCTATGAATTTCGTTAAGCAGTTTGAAAACCGCTTCTGCGTATTCTCCGGCTCCGTACGTCAGCTGTATACCAACTACAGTATTTTCTTCCCCGAAGAAGCCAACCGTCAGATGGTTATTCTGCCCGACCCTTACGCCTTCCACGATACGTTCAGCCATCTGAATCCGGATGCCGTACAGTCAACCGGTCTGCATGTTATCCCTGGCAATCTGATCGGTAAAACCGGCCTGTATCTGGTGATCTCACATAAAGACAAAAACGTGCGCTCGGTACCGATTCCTTTTCAGGAAGGTATCCGCCAGATTCTGCGCCGTTCCAATACCGAAGATCCGTTCCTGCCGGTACTGATGAAAGGCGACCTGCGTGAATTCAATGATCAGATGCCTTGTCTGCACCTGAACCGTCTGCGCCTGAAAGAGCTGACTTCGCTGTCCGGCCTTGAGCGCGAAGGTATCCGCACCATCATTACTGACAAGCTGATGAAACTGTATCAGGAATCATCAGCCCTGAACCTGGCCTGATTCCCAGGCCAGATCTTAACACCCTGCAACGGTCTCCCGTACCACTAGCCTTCGGCACGATAATAACGGCGGATCAGGCGACTTAATCCCTTACGCCAGGCTTTCGGCTTGATGCCAAAGGTGTGAAACAGCAGCGTATTATCGGTAACCGGTGCCCAGACCGCCGGCATCAAGCCGCCTTCCTGTGATTTCAGCTCCACGCCACTGAGATTTTCATACTGACCGGCTTCCGCCAGCAGCGCCTCTGCGAAGGCATATGAAGAGATCGGCTCCACACCACAAAAATGATAGGTACCCCATAAATCGTCGCTGCAGGCTGCCTGTTTAAGCATCGCCAGAATCACTTCGGCAATATCATCAGCAGGCGTCGGACTGAACTTACGCTGCATATCGAGGCTGAGGGAATGCTCATCACGGATAGCCGTCAGCAGGCGGTTGGCAAAATCGTCAGCCATCAGCGAAAACCCCTGGCCAATGCGCAGGATCAGATGACGACGGTTATTACGGGTCAAGGCTTCCAGAGCCAGTAAATCCAGCGCCAGTGGATGATCGGCATAATCCTCATCATTTTCCTGGTAGACAGCATCCGCGCGGGCACGGAAAACAGCGCTGGAGGACAGCAATACCACCGGGACATCCTGCTCTTCCGCCTGCTCCAGCCAGAAAGGAACATGCGCATAGTCATCCGGATGAAACAGTGATGGCACCAGTACAAAAAAAGGTTTGCCAACGGCCGCCATAGCCAAACGCTCACGGCTTTCCAGGCCAAAGCCTTTATACATAAGATCCTGAGAAGCCAGACTGCGGGTAAGAAAGTGTCCCACCGGGCGGTTAGCGCCGATGATAAAGCTGTGAAAACTGCTGATAGCCAAGACTCCGGGTCTCCTGTGCGCTGGGGCCAGACTGAGGGCCACTGATATTACAGCCTGCATAATACCCTGCCGCCGGGCCAATCACGACGTGCATTTGTACGACCCGTCTATACTCAGGGGATATTGCTGCCTGTTGTACTTATGTCTTTATATTATCGTTTGTTCATACTCGCACTGTTTCTGTTCGGCGGTGCTTTTGCGACTGCCCGTTATGCGGGCGGCGAAACGGATGCTCCTGCCCCGCTGATGGCTCAGGTTTACCAGGCTGCAGAGTTCTCCAGCCTGCAACAGGTTGTGGGCTTAAATGACGATATGTGGCGGGACATGCCGGCTGCCAGCATCAACCTTGGCTTCAGCGATGACCACGTCTGGGTACGGATGCCACTGAGTCAGCTGCCCTTTGATTATCAGCGGCAGCCCTGGATTCTGGAACTGGGATATCCACTGCTCGACCATATCGAGCTTTATATTATGCACGGTGATGTTGTACTGCTGCACACCGATGCCGGCAACGACCTGCCCTATTCTTCCCGCCCTCTGGCTGTGCCCGAATTTGCCTTTCCAGTGCCGCCACTCAGCCAGGCACAATGGTTGTATCTGTACGTGCATTCGGAGTCATCGGTGCAGATTCCCATCCGCACTTTTCCGGAACAGAACTACTGGCAGCAACGGGTCGGCGAAGTTACCTTTGACGCTGCATTTCACGCAATCCTGTTCAGTATGCTGGCCTATAACCTGCTGATTTTTTTACTGAGCCGCGATCTGATTTTCTTCCTGTATTCGCTCAGCATCGGCGCCTTTGCCATGATGATGGCCGCTCTGCATGGCTGGACTTATGCGTTACTGTGGCCAGAATCTCCACACCTGAACGATCTGGCGATTCTGCTCAGTCTCGCCCTGTCTGAGGCCTTTCTTGCACTGTTCGGGGTTTCATTCCTGCG
>NZ_DDCJ01000032.1:11902-15133 GCF_002335285.1 Thalassolituus sp. UBA2009 | reverse complement strand
TCTTTGCCGTACTGGCCTTCTATCTGCCGTATCACACCATGATTCGTTTGCTTACAGGCCAGGCTGTGCTGATGAGTCTGTCAGCGCTGGCATTGGGCCAACTGCTCTGGTGGCAAACCCGTTCACGGGATGTGTTCCTGTTTTTCCTTGCCGCCTTCTCACTGCTGATTGGCCTCTTCCTGTATGCAATGCAGAAGTTTGGTGTCATTCCGGTCAATGTCGTTACCGAACATGCCGCCGAGCTGGGCAGCATCATATTGGTTGTACTGCTGGCACTGAGCATGGCCGAGCGCCATAACCGCGAACGTCAGGCACGGTTAGCGGCTCAGGATGTCATCATCAACATGCAGCGCGAAGCCAATGCAGTGCTGGATCAGAAGGTCCGTGAGCGTACAGAAGATCTGGAGCTGCTGAACCAGCGCCTGCGGGAAGAATCCACCACCGATGCCCTGACCCGGGTACGTAACCGGCGTTACTTCGATCAGCGTTTCTATACCCTGTATCAGGATGCCTTCAGACAACAAACGCCACTCGCATTACTGTTGATTGATATTGACCACTTCAAACAATTTAACGATACCCATGGTCATCAGCTGGGCGATACGGTACTGCAAAAGGTTGCGCAAACCATGCAGCAGGCCATCAAGCGTCCACAGGACAGCGTTTATCGTTACGGCGGGGAAGAATTTGCAATTTTACTGCCCAACACGGATGAAAGCGGAGCCATACAGGTCGCCGAGCTGGTACGCCAGCGCATTGAGCGCCTGCGTCTTGAACACGAAGGGCAAATACTCAGCCTGACCGTCAGTATCGGCCTGTGTGCTGCAATCCCTCCCCAGCGTGATCAGCAGGAGGTACTTTACCAACAGGCTGATAAAGCGCTGTATCTGGCCAAAGATCAGGGCAGGAATCGCAGCTGTGCACTGCCTTTATCCATTCCCGATAGCCAGCAGCAAAGCCGCTGAACATTGCTGTTATTAATCTCAGAACCAGCCGTATTCCTATCCTGAACCGACTCCTGCGTCTGCAGTACAGGATTGTCAGACAAAATTTCAGTTTGGCAATCACCCGGCATTTATGTACCTTAGTCCCGATATTGAATTGCTAATAAAAAGACCAATATTGGATGGAGACGAACATGAAACGCCAACCCCTTGCTAAAACCATCGCAACAGCCTGCGCCGGTTTGGGTACTCTGCTGGCCATCAGCCCGGTATTCGCCCAGGGCTACTATGTCGACGAACAATCCGCCCTGCGCCTGGGAGATGCTTTCTCCGGTGGTGCAGCCTCAGCCAGCGATGCTTCTGCCGCTTACTACAGTCCGGCGGCTATGCTGCTGGTACGTGACGAGCTGGTCATCAACCTGGCGGCTATTTCTGTACGCTCAGAACTGAAAGGCAGTGCTGAAACCGGCGACGGCAGCATCCCGATTAACGGTGAAGATGCCGAAGCGGATAACCTCGATTTTCTGCCAACCTTGTATTTTGTCCGTAGTCTGAGCGAAGGCTTCTCTGCCGGTGCTTTTATTAACGCTCCATACGCTACCGGCACCGACTTCGGTGATGACTCCATCGCCCGTTATCAGACAACTGAAAGCGAAATCACCGGTATCGACGCCGGCCTGTCACTGGCCTTCCGTGTACACGAAAAAGTCAGCATCGGCGGCAGTATTATTGCTCAATATATGAATGCCAAAACGGCCTTGGCGGTCAATACTGCAGCCCTGTGTTTAGGTGGGCTTGATGCCTCCACCTGCAATAGCCTGGGCATTAACCCTGCCGAGCTGGGCAACAACACCTACGACGGCAGCTTCGTGATGGAAGGTCACAACACCGCCTTCGGTTTCAGCCTGGGTACTCTGGTTGAGTTCACCCCCAACAGTCGTCTGGGTCTGAACTACCGCACCCGTATCGCCCATGAGCTGACCGGCAGTGCAACGGTGGAATTCCCGGCCACCGCTTCAGGCTTCACCGGTCTGGCCGGCCTTGAGAACACCAAAGCTGATGGCCGTGTACAGTTTGTCACGCCGGAAAGCGCCAATATCAGTTACTTCCACCAGCTCGGCGACCTGTCGCTGCAGGCGGATGCCTCCTGGACCAAGTGGTCGCGCTTCGACAAGCTGCAGGTGGAAAGCAACAACAGCACCGTCGCAGCTCTGGCCGCTGAACCACAGGTTTACGACTGGAGTGAGTCCCAGCGCTTTGCTCTGGGGGCTAACTACAAACTGAGCCCACAGCTGACGCTGCGTGGTGGTTTTGCTCTGGATATGACGCCGATCGACAAAGACAAAACCAAGATCGATTTTGCCTTTGACGATTACAAAGCCATCTCTCTGGGTATGAGCTACGGACTGACCGAAGCCATGACTCTGGACGTGGGCTATCAGCACACCCTGACGCAGAAGCGTGATATTGATCAGAACGATCTGCTGACGGCGGGTGCCCGCCTGCACGGTGAAGTCACAACCGAAGTGAACTCCTTCGCTGCCGGTCTGCGCTGGGCACTGTAAGCCTGAGCTGCTGCAACCTGAAAGCGGGCGCCTGGCGCCCGTTTTTTTATTCTGCCCATACTGCGGCTTGGGCCTGTCGGCATCCTTGGTTATGCTGAGCATTCACCACTACCCGCCGACAGCGAAACCATCATGTCACTCTCTGCTCTGTTACACAGCCTGCTGCTGCAGCCCGTTGCCAATGATAATGGCCTGATCCTGCCCTTCCGCACACGCATGCCACAAAGCCTGCGCCGGGTGCCTTTTGCCGAGCCTTGTCTGATGCTGATACTGCAGGGCGAAAAACAACTGCAACCGGCTCCTGGCCAGCCGCTGAATCTGCCTGCCGGACAAATGCTGCTGATTCCGGCCGGCTGTGAGCTTACCTTTACCAATCAGCCCGACGAACATTGCCGGTATCTGGCCTGGGTCATCAGCCTGCCTACAGATGACTTACTGCCACTGGGACGCGGTCCGGTGCGCCGTGAGTTGCAGCATTTCAGCTCAGACCCGCTGCTGCTGACCCTGATGCAACAGTGGCTGCAGATACAGCCGCAACTGTCGGACCCGCAACAACTGCTGCAGGCGCGGCGTCGTGAAATCACTCTGCGTTTGCTTGAGCTGGGCTACAGTGCAGAACTGCGCAGTGGTCTGCAGCAACATTTCAGCCGCCGCGTACAGGCTGTGGTCAGTGAAGACCTGAGCCACGACTGGCAAATAAGCGATGTTTGCCAGCGTCTGGC
>NZ_DDCJ01000032.1:0-11647 GCF_002335285.1 Thalassolituus sp. UBA2009 | reverse complement strand
CTGCTCAGCCAGCTGCGGCTGGTGCAGGGCCTGAACCTGCTGCAAACCAGCAGCCTCAGTGTCCAGCAGGTCGCTGACGCCTGTGGCTACCGCTCGGCATCGCGTTTCAGTGAACGCTTCCGTGAACGCTTTGGTACCAGCCCGGCCGAGCTGCGCCACAGCCAGACGGCTGACACCCTGATCCGGCAAACGGCGGTTTCAGGCTCAACCTTGACCGTTTGAGGCGTACTGCAGCCTCACCTCTGACGTAAGCTGTGAACATCCAAACAGACTCAAAGGAGATAACGATGAAGCCGATATTAATACTGCTGTCCGCCGCCACTCTGTGGAGCCAGGGCGCTCTGGCCGAATTCCGGGTACAGAGCAGCGACATCAGCAACGGCACGCCGATGCCCAAGGCACAGGAATTCAATGGTTTTGGTTGCGAAGGCGACAATCTGTCGCCACAGCTGAGCTGGAGCGGAGCCCCGGAGGGCACCAAAAGTTTTGCCATCACAGCCTATGATCCGGATGCCCCGACCGGCAGCGGCTGGTGGCACTGGCTGGCGTTTAATATTCCGGCGGATGTCACCAGTCTGAAAACCGGTGCCAGTGGCAATACCATGCCAGAAGGCAGCACCGAAAGCCGTACCGATTACGGCGTCCCTGGTTTTGGTGGAGCCTGCCCGCCCAAAGGCGATAAAGCTCACCGTTATCAATTTACAGTATTTGCTTTAAACACAGACAAGCTGGATCTGGCACCAGACAGCTCCGGTGCACTGGTTGGTTATTACCTTAATGGCCATGCGCTGGCTAAAACCACGCTGGAAGCGCTGTACCAGCGTCCGTAAGCGCACACAACCTGCCGCTGAGCGGCGGCAGGATCACAGCTGTTTTCAATGAGCCAGCGATAAACGGGCAATCTCATTGCGGTTACGCAAAGCATCCTCTTTGCTGCTGAACAGCTGCACATCGTTCAGGGTAATTAACAGCACAAAGCCGCCCGCCAGCCCGACATAACCGGCGCGGTGCTCCAGCACAAAGCAGCCGTTTTCTGCGGCCAGGGTACATGGCAAAGTAACACTGGCAATCAGACCATTCCCCAGAGCATCCCCCACGGCCTCGAACGAACGATACAAAGCCAGGGCATCCGCACCGATAGCGAGCACCGTACCATTCTGCAGGCCAGCCAGATCCACAGGCACTCCCGATGGCAACTGGCGCTGTTCCGTACAGACAATCAGATCCGAGGTATTTTCAATCAACATCACACTCTCCGGCAGCCAGTGAACAAGGGGGGGAATTATACACATCCTGATACGCCGGAACCTGCCCTGCGATCTCCGCCAGCAGCGACACAATCCCTTGCGCAAAACGATCAGGCAGATCCTAAAAAGTAATCTAACATTAAGTTCTCACCTTTCCCGCCCAGCCATTCTATTAATACCAATCTGCGGCCTGGACGGTTCATTACTTCAGAGAAAACGGAGAACACGATGTTAAGAAATATGCGCGTTGCCAAACGTGCAATGCTTTTCTTCGGCCTTCTGGGCCTTATCACCCTTGCACTCGGTCTGTTTGCCACCCAACAACTCAGCCAGCTGAACAACAGCATCAACATGCTGGGTAAGGTAAGCCTGCCCAAGGTTGAAGGGATCGGCGAGATGCGCCGCGATTTCCTCTACACCCGTCTGTATGCCGTCAACCTGGTCAACAGCCAGACGAAAGAGCAAAGCGACCAGTTCAGCCGCCGTCTGGCCGAAGTGACCACAAGCTATAAAGCCGCCGAAGCGGATATGAAAGGCCGCGCAGATACGCCCGAAGCCAGACAAAAATTAGACGGCATCATCGCTGATAAAAACGAATACGATCAGCGCCTGCAGCAGCTGCTGGGTCTGGTTGCCAAGGGTGATATGGAAGCCGTGCAGCGCTTGCGCGTACAACATATTGATGCCCTGAGTATCGGCATTACCGAAGCACTGAACGATCTTGCCCGCTACGAAGGTGAGGTAGCCAACCACGCTGTAACCAATGCAGCCACAACTTACAGCACGTCCAGCATGGCCATTTATATTGCTATTGGTGTGGCGCTGCTGGCGGTGATTATTCTCGCCAGCCTGTTCAGCCAGAGCATTGTTACCCCACTGGAAAACGCCGTCAGCGCGGCACAGCGCATCGCCAGTGGCGATCTGAGCCACCGCATCAGCGACCATGGGAGTGACGAAGCCGCAGACATGATGGCCGCCATGCACCAGATGCAGGAACAACTGCGCAACACGCTGAACCATATCGCCGATTCTTCACAGCAGTTATCCACCACCTCGGAAGAACTCAGTGTAGTGACTAACGAATCCAGTGAAATCGTCCACCAGCAGAGCGCTCAGCTGGAGCAGGCAGCCACGGCCGTTAACGAACTGACCGTAGCCGTGGATGAAGTGGCGAACAGTGCCAGTACCACGTCATCCAATTCCGAGCAGGTCAATGACAAGGCCCGCCAGGGGCAGAACACGCTGGATGAAACCATCCGCACCATTGACCAGCTGGCGGGTGAGATCAGCAATACCGCGGATGGCATTTCGGCACTGGCAGGTAACGTAAAAGACATTGGCCAGGTGATTGATGTTATCCGCGCCATCGCTGAACAGACTAATTTGCTGGCACTGAATGCCGCCATTGAAGCAGCCCGTGCCGGAGAGTCAGGCCGGGGCTTTGCTGTGGTCGCTGATGAAGTCCGGGCTCTGGCGCACCGTACTCAGGAATCCACCAAAGAAATCGAACGCATGATCCAGACGGTACAGACTGCCACCGATGCTGCGGTCGTTAATATGGAAAACAGCAACCGCTGGGCCATGAATACACTGAAAATGGCCAACGAAGCAGGAACATCATTAGGAGAAATTACCGGCCTGATCAGCAACATCAACGAGCAGAATCTGAACATTGCCAGCGCAGCGGAAGAACAGGCAATGGTTGCCCGTGAAGTGGATAAGAATCTGGTCGCTATCCGTGATTTGTCGTTCCAGACATCGGCCGGTGCCAACCAGACCCATGCATCCAGTCAGGAGCTGGCGCGGCTGGCGGAACAGCTTAACGCGCTGCTGTTAAAGTTCAGGCTGTAGCCCTGATCCTGACCCTGTCCGCTTAAAACAGCTCAATATCATCGCCGTCAGGCTCATTCTGGCGGCGACGATCATTCTCTTCGGCCAGCACCAGATCCTTCAGATCCCGTAATTCATCATCATTCAGCGCGGTAATATCCAGCTTCTGAAAGGTGCGTTTCAGCACGTTGTACGCCTGAAAACACTGTTGATGGGCCGGTCCCTTAAGCGGAACCGTCAATCCACCCAGACCAAAGACCGGTTTATTACAGAACACACAATTGAGCGACATGACCTTTCCCTGAAAAATGCTGAAACACATGCCAGAGGCATCTGTTTCAGCCTAGCCCAGTCTGCGCCGGGCTAAACGTCGGTCTTGTAGTTTATTGTAGTGATAGGCAGGCAGAACAATCGGCCTCAGTCGCTGCTGCCCAGCCACTGTTCTGTCTGATTTCCTGCCTTATCTTCCGCCAGCAGCTGCCAGCGTTCGCTGTTTGCTTTAAGCGCACAGGGCACGCGGAAGTGGCCGGTGTAAATAATTTCACCTTCGCATATATCTCCGGCCGGGCTTTGCAACCAGATACGCGCCAGCCCCATACCGTCGTCATAGGCCATGCCCTGCACCAGAGTTGGCTCCGTCGCAGACCAGCGCACATAGTCGAGAACCGGCGGCTCGTGGTCAGGGAAGCTGGTCGCAGACCATTCGTCTGTACCTTCCTGTAGCTCGACGCTGTTGGCATAGCCATCACCGTCGCGGTCCGGGTCGCGGTTATCGCCGATGCCATCGCCGTCCAGATCCGCCCATTCTCGGCGGTCATCCGGGAAAACATCGGCCTCGTTAAGATGACCATCGCCATCCCGGTCATCGTCCAGCGCATCGGGAATGCCATCGCGGTCAAGATCGGCCGGCGTGCTGCGTGCATCGTGCGGATCGGTGTTCATCGCCACTTCGTAGTCGTTGCTGATGCCATCACCGTCAATATCGTCATCGCTGTTATCGCCAGTGCCATCACCGTCCATATCGGCCCATTCGCTGACGTCACGCGGGAAAGCATCGGCGGCGTTAGCCACCTCATCGCCATCCATATCGCTGTCGAGCACGTCGGGAATGCCATCATCGTCGAGATCAGCCGGTTTGCTTTGCGCATCACGCGGATCGAAGCCTAACTGCACTTCCCAGTCATTACGGATGCCGTCACCGTCGATATCGCTGTCGCTGTTGTCGCCCGTGCCATCGCCATCCAGATCAGCCCATTCACGTGGGTTGCGCGGAAAGACATCCGCCTCGTTCAGATGGCCGTCACCGTCCATATCGTCATCGATGACATCCGGCAGACGGTCGCCATCAAGGTCGGCAGGCACCGAGGCAGCATCCGCCGGATCGGTACCGGCCAGCAACTCATGATCATTGCGGATACCATCACCATCGCGGTCCGGATCGCTGTTATCGCCGATGCCGTCGTTGTCGATATCGTTCCACTCCAGCGGGTCACGCGGGAAACGATCGATGGCATTGCCTAAGGTATCGCCATCAAGGTCGCTGTCGAGGGCATCGGGAATGCCGTCGCCATCGAGGTCGAACGGCACACTGGCCGCATCCATCGGATTAAAGCCCAGCGTGCGTTCAAACTCGTTGCCGATGCCGTCGTTATCCATATCGGCATCACTGTTGTCGCCAATACCGTCGCCGTCAAAGTCGGCCCATTCGCTGCGGTCCAGCGGGAAGGCATCCAGCTCATTAGCAATGGCATCGCCGTCGATATCGGCATCAACCACATCGGCTATACCGTCCTGATCCAGATCCGCCGGTTTGTTCCGCGGATCAAGGTCATCGCTGCCGGCCTGTTGTTCAATGTCATTACTGAAGCCATCGTTATCACGATCAGGGTCGGCGTTATCGCCTATGCCATCGCCATCGGTATCACGCCATTCGTTTTTATCATCGGGGAAGGCGTCAAAACGGTTTTCGGTACCATCACCGTCGCGGTCGGTGTCGAAGGTGTCCGGCATGGAGTCGTTGTCGGCGTCCGCCGGTTTGCTCGAAGCATCCAGCGGGTCGGTGCCCAGATGCATCTCAAACACATTGGGAATACCGTCGCCATCGGCGTCCACATCCTGATTATCCGGTACACCATCACCATCGGTGTCGGCGGATTCGCGCGCATCCTGCGGGTACAGATCCTGCGCATTGGCAACGCCATCGCCATCCATATCATCATCGAGTGTATCCGGAATGCCGTCGCGGTCGAGATCCGGCGGCACCGAGGCGCGGTCACGCGGGTCAGTACCGGCCCTGAGTTCCAGCTCGTTACTCACGCCATCGTTATCCAGATCAGGGTCGGCGTTATCGCCGATACCATCACCATCCAGGTCGGCCCATTCTTTGGCATTCAGCGGAAAGGCATCTTCGGCGTTATCAACACCGTCGTTGTCCATATCGGTATCGAGCAAATCCGGCCAGCCGTCACCGTCACGGTCAACCGGAGTTGAGCGGCTGTCGCGCGGGTCGTAATTCAGCTGTACTTCGAGGTCGTTACGGATGCCATCGTTATCAATATCGCGGTCGGCATTATCGCCAACACCATCGCGGTCGGTATCCAGCCATTCGCTGCCGTCCTGCGGGAAGTCATCCTTGCGGTTCACCACCCCATCGTTATCCCAGTCGTCGTCAATGGCATCCGGAATACCGTCATTATCCACATCGGTCTGGTCGGCAACGTCGGGGTCTGTACCCGCCGCCTGTTCCAGGAAGTTGGATACGCCATCGCCATCGCGGTCGGTATCGAGATGATCGGCAATACCGTCGTTATCAAGATCATTCAGTGCGGCAAGGCTGTGATTGCTGCCCAAGACCGCGCCACATAAAACAGCCGCGCAGAGCATATGGCGCGCGCGCGCCTGACAGAAAGAACAGACCCGCACGAAAGAAGGTGAGAAAAGAGAATGCATAATTTATCTGCTGAGTATTATTTTTATTATTGTGCCGTGCTGGTCTCGCCCGGGGCTGCTTCAGTGTCGCCGTCGGCGGTATTGTCGGCGGCCGCATTACTGCCTGCAGTGTCACGGTCGGCCTGGGCATTCATGCTGTGACGGCAATGAATGCCACGGTTTTTCTGATCAACCAGAATGCCGGCTACTTCTTTACCATTATCCGGACGCAGCAACAGGTAACCACCAACGCAGAATGCTGTTTTACCAGAGTCTTTCTGGGAAATTTTCAGATCGCTTTCCGGCGTGATCGCCAGTAAGCGGAATTCATCCACCACCGCACTGTCCTGCTCGGACGGATGAGCAATGAAACCATAATATTCCAGCGCCAGCACGGCGACGACAATACCGGCAATAAAACCCAGGCCAATCCATTTCGGGTAATCCACTTCCTGTGCCTCTGGTTGTTGCTCGTTCATGCTTACTTCCCCAATCACTGATAATTAAACGTTCTGAAATGTATCCCGGTGGTCAGCGCACAGCGCGCACCGGTTTGCCGGATAATGCCACTACTGCGGCACGTTATCCTTGCCCCAGGCCGGCATCAGCTGCTGTTCGATGCCCAACTGGTTGAGAATACGCGCGACAATAAAATCGATTAAATCCTGAATGCTCTGCGGTTCATGATAAAAACCCGGACTGGCCGGCAGAATTACCGCGCCCATGCGCGTCAGCGTCAGCATATTCTGCAGGTGAATTTCTGAATACGGCGTCTCACGCGGCACCAGAATCAGCTTGCGCCGTTCTTTCAGCGCCACATCGGCGGCACGCTCAATCAGGTTATTACTGGCACCGGTAGCAATGGCTGACAACGTACCCGTGGAGCACGGACAGATCACCAGCGGGCCGGGCTGACCGGAACCTGAAGCCCAGGGCGCCATCCAGTCTTCGCGGCCAAACACCCGCAGCCGCGTATCATCCACCTGAAAATACTGTTGTAAAAAAGTTGCCTGAGCGGCGGGATTGCCCGGCAGGGCCAGCGGCGTTTCGGTGGCGAATACCAGCTGCGCGGCTTTCGACACAATCACATCCACCTGCCCGCCAGCAGCCAGCAAGACCTCAATAAGCCGCAACGCATACAGGCTGCCGGAGGCGCCGGTAATGGCGACACAAATGCGCGAACTCATACTCTGCCCTCACGCTGCTGCAGCGCTGCCAGCAATTTACGCGGCATACCGGCGAAGCTGCCGTTCGACATCACCACAATACGGTCACCGGGGCGGGCCGCGGCGACAACCGCGGAGATCAGCGCCTGATGATCGGTAAAACTCTGGCCGGCAATGCGGCTGGCGGCAGCCACCTCGGCCAGTGACCAGTCAATGTTGTCCGGCTGAAACCAGAACGCCAGATCCGCCGCATCAACCGACGCAGCCAGCTCGGATTTATGCACACCCAGTTTCATGGTGTTCGAACGTGGCTCCAGCACCGCCAGAATGCGGCCCTGCGGATTTTCCTGCTGCAGACGCGCACGGGCACCTTCGAGCGTTGTGGTTATGGCCGTCGGATGGTGAGCAAAATCGTCGTAAACCTGAATGCCGGAAGTCTCACCCACCAGCTCCATACGGCGCTTCACCGAGGCGAATTCACTCAGTGCGGCGGCAGCGATTGGCGGTGTAACGCCCATATGACGGGCGGCGAGCATGGCGGCAATGGCATTACTGACATTGTGTAAACCGGTGAGATTCCAGCGCACCTGAGCCGCCTGATCGCCGGCCCCGCTCTCTCCGCTCCCAGCAGCAACGTGACGCAGACTGAACACCGAGGCATCAGCCGCATCCAGACGCCATTGCCAGTCTGCGTCGTCCTGCTCACTGAAGCGTACTACCGGCGTCCAGCAGCCCTGCGCCAGCACCCGTTCCAGAGCTTCTTCACCGGCAGGCAGCACAATCTGGCCATTGGCCGGCACTGTACGCACCAGATGATGGAACTGGCGCTCAATGGCAGCCAGATCCGGGAATATATCGGCGTGGTCAAATTCGAGGTTGTTCATAATCAGCGTACGTGGCTGGTAATGAACAAATTTCGAGCGTTTATCGAAAAACGCGGTGTCGTATTCGTCGGCTTCGATGACGAAAAACGGCGAATCACCGAGACGGGCTGACACCGAAAAATTCTGCGGCACGCCGCCGATCAGGAAGCCGGGTTTCATCCCGGCGTATTCGAGAATCCAGGCCAGCATGCTGCTGGTTGTGGTCTTGCCATGGGTACCGGATACCGCCGCTACCCAGCGACCGCGTAACACATACTGCCCCAGCCACTGCGGGCCGGACATATAAGGCAAACCGCGATCCAGTACATACTCAACCGAGGGATTACCGCGCGACATGGCGTTGCCGATAATCACCAGATCGGTGTCGGCGGGAATATTGGCCGGATCAAAGCCTTCGCTCAGGACAATGCCAGCGGCTTCGAGCTGATCGCTCATCGGAGGATAAACGCCGGCATCACTGCCGGAAACCTCGTGCCCGAGCTGTTTGGCCAGCTGTGCCAGAGAGCCCATAAAGGTGCCGCAAATACCGAGAATGTGCAGACGCATAGTTTCTGTCATGTCCAGATCAATCAGTCAGGCGGCTAGTGTACTGATAACGCTCTCTGCACCCAAGCACCGGGGGCTTTTAACACGGTTTAAAGAAGATAGGGCCTGAGAGAATGGCCTTTCCGGCGGAGCCGTTTATTCCATACGGGCAGATCCTCATCCGGCTTTTCCTGACAGCGGCGCTGAAATCCGCTGGCAATTAAGGTAGTATGCGCCGCAATTTGAACAGATTCCGACCTTTGGGGAAGACAAGATGCAGCGCTTACGGACTTTTTTAGACCACCACTGCGATGATCAGGCTCTGGTGGCCGTCATCGACGGACTGATGGTTGCCTGTAAAGATATCGCCTACCGTTTACATATGGGCTCTCTGGCCGGTGTTCTCGGCAGTGCAGAGCAGGAAAACGTACAAGGTGAGTGCCAGAAGAAGCTCGACGTTATCTCCAACGATCTGATCAAGTACTGCCTGAAAGGCATGCCGGAAGTCAAAGGCATGGCCAGTGAAGAAGAAGCCGACCCGGTGGCCTGCAACCCGGACGGTGAGCTGCTGGTACTGTTCGATCCTCTGGATGGTTCATCCAACATCGATGTGAACGTCACCGTCGGCACCATCTTCTCCATTCTGAAAGCATCAGCCAATGACGATGCCACCCACGAAGCCACTTACCTGCAAAGCGGTAAACAACAGGTTGCTGCCGGCTATGTTCTGTACGGCCCCTCTACTCTGCTGGTACTGACCACAGGTAACGGTACCCATACCTTTACCCTTGATCCGCGCGTTGGTGAATTTTTCCTGCAGCGCGAGAACGTTCAGGTTCCGGCTACCACCAAAGAATTCGCGATTAATATGTCCAACCAGCGCTTCTGGCTGCCGCAGATGCAAAACTACGTGGCAGATCTGCTGGCTGGTGAAGAAGGTCCACTGGGCAAGCGTTACAATATGCGCTGGATCGCCTCGATGGTTGCCGAAATTCACCGCATCCTGACCCGTGGTGGTATTTTTATGTACCCTTACGACAGCCGTGAACCACAAAAGCCCGGTAAACTGCGTCTGATGTACGAAGGCAATCCGATGAGCATGCTGGTCGAGCAGGCTGGCGGTAAGGCATCGACCGCCTTTGAAGATATTATGGCGGTTGAGCCAACCAGTATTCACCAGCGCGTTTCGGTAGTAATGGGATCGGCCGATGAAGTGGAAACCGTTGTCCGTTACCACGCCTGATCTGAGCCAGACACAGACAGAAAAAAGCCCGCAAGAGCGGGCTTTTTTATAGCTGCAATCCTCTGTTCAGCATTCCTGGCTGGTACGCTGCAGCCATTTATTAACCATCGCCTCTACCGTGGCAACTTTCAGCGGTTTGGCCAGATAATCATCCATCCCTGCTGCCCGGCATTTGTCCTGAATCTGATCAGTGGTATTGGCGGTGCAGGCGACGATTGGGGTGGTTAGTCCGGATTCGCGCAGGCGCCTGGTTGTTTCAAAACCGTCCAGCCCGGGCATCTGGCAATCCATCAGAATCAGATCAAACTGCTGGCTTTTTACCCGTTCCAGCGATTCCTCCCCGGAGCTGACTTTGTTGATCTGCATCTGTGGGCAGACTTTCAGCAGCATTTTTTCCGCCACTTTGGAATTAACCGGGTTATCTTCCACGATCAGGGTGCGTAAGCCATGGGCTACTCCCTGAGGTTCAACGGCTTCACTCTCTGGCGAGTGCCCCAGAGGAAAATCCACCAACACCCGGGTTCCGCCATTAATACCATCGCTGATTTCTATATGGCCACCGAGAATCCGGCTGATATGGTGAGTAATAGTCAGGCCAAGACCGACACCGGCATGGCGCCGGTTAAACGAAGAATTAACCTGGGCAAAGGCTTCCAGTACGCGCTGCTTATGATCCTCAGGAATACCAATACCGGTATCTGTGACACTGATGCTGAGCCAGTCATGGTTATTATTTTTAACCAGTTGCAACTGCACAACGACCATACCACTGTCAGTAAATTTAATGGCGTTATCAACCAGATGACGCACAACCTGACGCACCAGAGAAGGATCAAAACGAATTGCGTTGCGCTGCAGCGCGGTGTCGTAATCAACCACCAGCGACAGTTCTTTATCCAGCGCGCGATGTGAAAAATCCTGAATCAGGTTATTCAGCACATCGGGTAATTTCTGTTCTTTAAAGACTACCGGCAGTTTATTTTTCTCGGTATCGACCACAACCAGTACATCTTCCAGCAGTTGCGTAAGGTGCGTCAGCGACTGATCTGCCGTGCGTTTATAGTCATTAAACTCTTCCCGGCTGATATCCTGATCCAACAACTGCAGCATACCGATAGCGCCATTTAATGGCGTGCGCAATTCATGACTCATCATTGCCAGAAATTCGCTTTTGGCCCGGCTTGCCTGCTGGGTTTTCTGTTGTTCATTCATCAGTTGGCGGGTGTAGCTTTGCTGGTCTTTTTCGGCCTGTTGCAGTGACTGTGCTAACTGGTTGGCATTCACCTGAAGGTGGCCGATTTCAGCACCATCATCAACTTTTATACGCTCATTGGAATTACCACCAGCAAGCCTGGCGATAAAGAGTGACAGTTTTTCCAGTGCAGGAATAATCGACAGAGAAGCAGCACGGCCGATAAAGAAAGCCAGTAACACAACGCCCAGCCCGACCAGCAATGACTGACGCAGAATAGAAATTTCACGATCGCGGGTAAAGGTATCCGCCATCCCCAGACGAATATAACCCAGTGTTTCGGCTTCGGTGGAACCATCACCAAATTCAGAAAATTCATCCAGACTCTGCACCTGACGAACGATGTCATAGCGCAGATAGCGGATATCTTCTGCAGGTACTTCTGCAAAACGTTCGGTCTGATTATCCAGCAATATCCGCCCGGCGGCATCGTGAATCTGAATAGAAACGATCGCTGGTTGTGATAATGCGGCGTGCACCAAAGGGAAGAGTAATTCGTAATTGCCGGAAATGATCGGGTATTCCGCCGTAACACCGATATTCTCCAACACGATACGGGCAATACTCTGATT
>NZ_DDCJ01000065.1:1274-5397 GCF_002335285.1 Thalassolituus sp. UBA2009 | reverse complement strand
CACCGTTAAAGAACTGGCTGACAAAGCCGGTATCGGTATGCCGGAAGTGGTTATCTTCGGTTCGGCGGCGCCTAACGCCTTTGCTACAGGCTGGAACCGTAACAATGCCCTGGTCGCGGTATCGACCGGCCTGCTGCAGCGTATGGATAAAGAGCAGATCAAAGCCGTACTGGGCCACGAAATTGGTCACGTTGCCAACGGCGATATGATTACCCTGACCCTGATTCAGGGCGTGGTGAACGCCTTTGTGATGTTCTTCGCCCGTATTATCGGTAACTTCGTCGACCGTGCGGTATTCAAGAATGAAGACGGTCCGGGCATCGCGTTCTATGTAACGACCTTTATCGCCGAGATCGTACTGGGCATTCTGGCTTCGACCATTGTTGCCTGGTTCAGCCGTCGCCGTGAATTCCGTGCCGACCAGGCCGGTGCCGAGCTGGTCAGCCCGGCAGCGATGATCAGCGCGCTGGCTGCCCTGCAGCAAACCTATGATCAGCCGAGTGAACTGAACGGTGAACTGGTGGCCTTTGGTATCGGTGGTGAAGGTAAGATGTCTGCCCTGTTCTCCACTCACCCGCCGCTGGAACGTCGTATCCAGGCGCTGCGTGAGCAGTACGGCCGTTAATTCTGCCTGCTGACGCACCAACGAAAACGAGCCTCAATTGAGGCTCGTTTTTTATCCGGCTAACTCGATTAATCCAGCCCCATCGCTTTCATCATTACGTGCTGCTTAACCGGCAACAGTTTGTCGAACAGGCGCATCCCTTCGTTACGTAATAAACGCAGCAATGGCTGATCGGCGGCGAACAGCTGTTTAAAGCCTTCCATCGCCGCCATGGTGCTGAGGTTGTCGGCCTGACGGCGGCGCTGATAACGGCTGAGCACCAGCCCACCACCAAGATCCAGCCCTTTGCTGTGCGCGCGCAGAATTTCTTCCGCCAGGGTTTCAGCATCTTTAAAGCCCAGATTCACACCCTGTCCGGCCAGCGGGTGAATGGTATGCGCGGCATCACCAGCCAGCACCACGCCTTCGCACCAGTAATCACGGGCATGGCGCTGACGCAGTGGGAAACGGGCTTTGGCCGAGCTGGCCAGCACCCGCCCTAAACGCCCTTCAAACGCCTGGGTCAGGGCGGCATTAAAACCGTCTTCGTCCATGGCCAACACCGCATCGGCTTCAGCCGGCGAAGTAGACCAGACGATGGACGCCAGATGCTCATCACCCGGCAGTGGCAACAGCGCCAGCGGCCCTTGTGGGCGGAAACGCTGCCATGCCGTCGCCTGCAGCGGGTGTTCAAGCCGTACTGTGGCAACAATGGCGTGATGGCCATAATCCCACTCGGTGGTTGGCAGGCCAGCCCACTGACGCACCCGTGACAGCGCACCATCAGCACCAATCACCAGTCTGGCCAGCAGCCTGTCATCGTTTTCCAGAACCACCGGGGTGTAACCTTCGGCATCACGATTATCGAGGTAGCGAACTTTCTGCGTCAGTACATCTACACCCTGCGTTTCCTGCAGGCACTGCTGGATCGCCCACAGCGTTTGCCGGTTTTCGACGATATGACCCAGACAGGGAGCATGCAGATCGGCGGCATCGAAGGTCACAGAACCTGTGCCTTCAGCATCCCAGACGTGCATGCCGGTGTAAGGGCTGAGACGCTGCGGCGGAATCTTCTGCCAGGCGCCCAGACGGGTTAAGAAAGCCTGGGTTTTGGCGGTTAACGCTGATACGCGCAGATCATAATCAGCCAGTTCGCTGCCACTGGCCGGAGCCTGTGTGCGGAACGCCGGATCAATCAGGGCAATGCGCAAAGGCTTTTGCTGTGCACCCTGCACCAGCGCGCTGGCAATCGCCTGACCCACCAGTCCGGCGCCAACAATCACTACGTCATAGTTCATGCAGATTCTCCTGAAAGCGGCGTGGCCGGAAGCTTAGCGGCCCGTTGCCCTAAACCCATGGCATGACGGGTAAAGAGTTTGCGCGCGGTTGGCAGGGCCGACATGCCGAGCAGGCCGGCGTCGCGCAGCAGCGCCATACCCGGCAGTTTTGAACCAAACAGGCGTGGCAGCAGATCGCTGGCCATGATGGTGTTGCGCTGATCGGCCTGCTGCTGTTGCTCGTAAGCCTGTAATAACGCCAGATCGCCCAGCGGCTGATTCTGCTGCCAGGCACGGTTGAGGTATTCGGCCAACACGGCGGCATCGCGCAGCGCGAGGTTAAAGCCCTGTCCGGCCACCGGATGCAGGCTGTGCGCCGCGTTGCCGAGCAGCACCAGCGAGCGCCGCACCTGCTCTTTACTCTGCACCAGTGCCAGCGGGTAGCTGGCGCGTTCGCCGACACGCATTAAACGTCCCAGACGATATCCGATCTGTTGCTGCAGACGGGCAAGGAATTCGGCTTCGGGCAAGGCTTTGACCTGTTCGATCTGGTCGTCGGCCAGCGTCCACACCACGGCGAAGTCTTTTTTATTCAGCGGCAGAAAGGCAATCGGGCCGTCTTCACTGAAGCGCTCATACGCCCAGTGATCGTGTTCACGATCAACCTCAACCTGAGTCACCAGCGCATGGGTGCCATAAGAACGACGTTCGTGCTGAATACCCAGCTGCTGCGCCAGCGCCGAACGCGCACCATCGGCCAGCACCAGCAGACTGGTCTGCAGTTGTTCGCCGTTATCGAAGGTCAGCAGCGCGCCGTCAGCGTTCATCTGTACGCCCTGCACCTGAGCCGGGGCTTTGATACTGACGCCCGGCTGTTCCAGTCCACTTAAAAGGCCCTGACCAATCACGGCGTTTTCAACGATATAACCCAGAGCTTCGGTATTCTGTTCACTGGCGTGCAGCTGGGTCTGGCCAAAGCGGCCCTGATCGGAGACCTGTATATGCTCAATAGCACAGGCGCGCCCAGCCATCAGATCCCACACACCCAGCTGACTGAGAATCTGCTGTGTTCCGTAGGACAACGCCGTCGCCCGGCCATCAAAGCTGGGCGGACGGCTGGCAATATCACCATCCCAGTTCAGCGCCTGACGGTCGATTAAGGTCAGGCTCATCCCGCGCGCCAGCGCCGGTTTTAACAGATGCACCAGACTGGCGCCGACCATGCCGGCGCCCAGTACCACAATGTCAGACTGCGGGATGTACTTGCTCATGCTGTTCCTCAGCCCGCCATCAGGGCTTCAATATCATCAATCTCTTTAACAACGGCAGCGGTCAGGACTTTGCAGCCGCTTTTGGTCACCACCACATCGTCTTCGATGCGGATGCCGATGCCACGCCATTTGGCGTCTACCGTTTCATCGTCCGGCGAGATATACAGCCCCGGCTCAACGGTCATCACCATGCCTTCTTCGAGAATGCGCCACTCACCACCGATGCGGTATTCGCCGACATCGTGCACATCCATGCCCAGCCAGTGACCGGTTTTATGCATGTAGAACTGGCGGTATTCCTGATTCTCAATCAGCTCGTCAACATCACCGCTGAGCAGGCCATGCTGCACCAGCCCTTCGACCAGCACCCGCACCGCCGCTTCGTGCGGCTGATTCCAGTGATTACCGGCTTTGATCTGCTCAATCGCGGCATACTGCGCATCCAGCACCAGCTGGTACATCGCCTTCTGCTCGGCGCTGAATTTACCGTTAGCCGGGAAGGTGCGGGTAATATCGGCGGCGTAGTAGTCCAGCTCACAACCGGCATCGATCAGAATCAGGTCGCCGTCTTTAATCGCCATATTGTTGTGGGTGTAATGCAGAATGCAGGCGTTATCACCGGCACCCACAATCGACGGATACGCCGGCCAGCGGCTGCCCGCGGCCATAAAGGTGCGCATAATCTCGGCTTCCAGCTCAAACTCGAACATGCCCGGCTTGACCATC
This sequence comes from Thalassolituus sp. UBA2009, assembly GCF_002335285.1. Classification (NCBI taxonomy): domain Bacteria; kingdom Pseudomonadati; phylum Pseudomonadota; class Gammaproteobacteria; order Oceanospirillales; family Oceanospirillaceae; genus Thalassolituus; species Thalassolituus sp. UBA2009. Next base: position 1,519 of record NZ_DDCJ01000065.1, on the reverse strand, counting down.
TGCATGGCACGGGTGTGCGCTTCGGCGCTGATGTCGGCGGCCTTCTGCATAACCTTAATTTCTGCAGGGGATTTAATCAGACGCTGATCGTGTAATAAATGATCCAGCGCACTGAACTCGTGCGGCGGTGTGGCGCCGTTACGCACCTGGGTTTTGATATGGTTAACCCACTGCATCAGCTGGTTATCAAAGTTCGGGCTGACGCCCAGACTGGCGTAGATGCGGTCTTTGCCTTCGATCAGGCC
>NZ_DDCJ01000065.1:0-1020 GCF_002335285.1 Thalassolituus sp. UBA2009 | reverse complement strand
GGCGCAGCTTCCGGGCCGACACGGCGGCCGGTCCAGATTTCCTGCTCTTTGATTTTTTCCTGACAGAACAACACGTACTCACCGTGTTCCCGGCCGGGAATCAGCACCAATACGGCATGCTCTTCGGCAAAGCCGGACAGGTAATAGAAGTCACTGTCCTGACGGAAGGGATGCTCCACATCGCGGTTACGCACCGTGACCGGCGCTGATGGCAGAATGGCAATGCTGTTCGGGCTCATCAGCTCCATCAGCTGACGGCGGCGTTTGGCGTATTCGCGGACATCGAGTTTCATCATCACCTCGTCAATGCGTAGAGATCAGTGCAGGGTTTTAGGGGCAGGAGCGGTTTTGTTCATGCCGTAAAAGACGGTCAGCGCGGCAACACGGGCATGCTCAGCCAGTTCCAGATACAGCATTTCGTTCTGCGGGTCCTGCGGATCATCCAGTGACGCCTGCGAGAAGGCATCCAGATCCTGCAGCACTTCCAGCACGTCTTCCGGCACTTTGCCCTGAATCTGGCCCGAAGCACCAAAGCCGTCGAGGAAGCCTTTGCTCCACTGTGCCAGGCATTCAACCTGCTCGTCGATATCGGCATCTTCATCGGCTGGCAGCAGCACACTGAATTCCATCGACTCGCCGCTCAGGCCAAGCAGCACGTCATCGTAAAAAGTCTGCAGAAAAGTCTGCAACGGTGCTTCCGGAGTTTCTTCCAGCTCCAGATATTCCTGCGCTTCCAGTAACCAGTCGGCCGCTTTCAGCCGCGCACCGGAAGCAAGATAGCCGGTCAGCCAGCCATGCAGGGCGGATGGAGTCTGGTAGCAGCGTGATTCCAGCCACAGATCAGCGGCTGCGGAAAATTCGATCGTCATAACGTCCTCAACGGGAGGGAAAGCGGTCATTCTATCATTGCTGCCGCGAAAGAATCCGCAAATGCCGGAAGCGGAAGGGAATAAAGCAGCAAAGCCGCCTTCCGTCGATTGACCCCGCCGCCAGCGGCCTCTTATAGTTAGCCTGTTCTCA
>NZ_DDCJ01000012.1:42686-49753 GCF_002335285.1 Thalassolituus sp. UBA2009 | reverse complement strand
TTTTTTGGCCAGGACGTTACCAGCTTCCATTTAAAGGTTTGCTGCGGTGCGGCTACAGCGGCTTGTTCTGCATCTTTCTGGCAGCCACTGAGTCCGGCGATAGCCACTACGGACAGCAGCAGGGTCGTCAGGCGTTTCATATTCCGTTTGCTCCTTGTTATTGTTTCAACCGTATTGTGTTCTGAATTAAAGTGCATCCAGTTTGGCAAAGCTGGCCACCAGCCATTTGCTGCCGGCGTCATCAAAATTAACCTGCACCCGCAGACCGCTGCCCTGCCCTTCAAATTGCAGCACCGTGCCTTCACCGAACATTTCGTGGTACACGCGCTGTCCTAAGGTGTAGGGCAGATTACCGTGCACAAAAGAAGGCTGCTTCATTCTTGCTGAAGGATCACGGGCCGTCAGTGGCCGGCTGACGCTGTTTTTCAAGCGGACTTCGGCAATCAGTTCTGACGGAATTTCGCGGATAAAACGCGATGGCGTGCTGTAATTTTCCTGGCCGTGTAAACGCCGGCTTTCAGCATGGGTAATAATCAGTTTTTCCATTGCCCGGGTAATGCCGACATAGGCCAGACGCCGCTCTTCTTCGAGGCCTTCGGCTTCGTCCATCGACATTTTATGCGGGAATAAACCTTCTTCCAGACCGGCCAGAACCACCTGCGGAAATTCCAGACCTTTAGCCGAATGCAGTGTCATTAACTGCACAGCATCTTCATATTCGTCGGCCTGACCGTCACCGGCATCCAGCGCCGCGCGGTCGAGGAATAATGCCAGCTCATTGGTTTCGGTATCATCGTTGTCGTCAGCATTAAAACCATCATCGCTTTCAAACTGACGGGCGGCATTGATTAATTCTTCAAGGTTATCGAGACGCGCCTGGCCCTTTTCACCTTTTTCTTTTTTATGGTGCTCAATCAGACCACTCTGATTAATGACCTGATCGACAATTTCATGCAGCTCCAGCTCGTCGATACCGACGCTCATTTCCTCGACCAGATCGAGAAAAATCTGTACCGCAGCACTGGCACGCTTCGGCAGCATGCCATGCTGTACCGCCGCCTCAGCCGCCGCCCACAACGAGCTGCCCTGATCGCGGGCATAGCTGCGCAAAATATCCACGGTTTTTTCGCCAATCGCGCGTGCCGGAACATTAATAACACGCTCAACCGAAGCATCATCCTGACGGTTCAGTAATAAACGCAGATAAGCGAGAGCATTTTTAATTTCCAGCCGCTCGTAGAAACGCTGGCCGCCATAAATGCGGTAAGGAATACCGGCACGCAACAAGGCTTCTTCCAGCGTACGCGACTGCGCATTGGAACGGTACAGCACGGCCATTTCGGCACGCTGACGGCCACTGCGCGCCCACTCATCGACCTGATCGGCGATATAACGCGCTTCATCCTGCTCGTTAAAAGCGCTGTACAGCTGGATGGTTTCGCCTTCTTCACCTTCGGTGTGCAGGCTCTTGCCCAGACGTCCGGTGTTGTTGGCGATCACCGCGTTGGCCGCTTCCAGAATGGTTTTGGTCGAGCGGTAATTCTGCTCCAGCTTAATGAGCTCGGCACCGGGGAAATCGTGCTGGAAGTTACGGATATTATCGATATTGGCACCGCGCCAGCCGTAAATAGACTGATCGTCATCGCCCACCGCCATCACCGACACACGATCCCCGGCCAGCATGCGGATCCAGGCGTACTGGATGTTGTTGGTATCCTGAAACTCGTCGACCAGAATATTGCGGAAACGCTGCTGATAATGCTCCAGTAAATCCGGGTGATGTAACCACAGTTCGTGCGCACGCAGCAGAATCTCACCGAAGTCCACCAGTCCGTTCTGCTGGCAGTTATCTTCATACAGCTGATACACCTGTTGCATGGTGCGCGAGAAAGGATCGGCCGATGGCATCACATGCGCTGCGCGGCGACCTTCATCTTTCTGTTCGTTGATAAACCACTGAATCTGCTTCGGCGGATAGCGGCTGTCATCAATATTGTTGGCTTTCATCAGCCGCTTGATCAGCCGCTGCTGATCGTCGCTGTCGAGAATCTGGAAATGCTGCGGCAATCGCGCTTCACGCCAGTGCAACTTCAGCAGGCGGTGCGCCAGACCGTGGAAGGTTCCTACCCACAGGCCATTCGCCGGTATCTGCAGCAACTGCTCCAGACGGCCTTTCATCTCTTTGGCGGCCTTGTTGGTAAAGGTCACCGCCATCACCGAAAACGGCGAGACATTTTCCACCTGCAGCAACCAGGCAATGCGGTGCACCAGCACGCGGGTTTTACCCGAGCCGGCGCCGGCCAGCACCAGCTGATGGCGTGAACTTGCAGCCACCGCATTGCGCTGGCCATCGTTTAACTGATCGAGAAGTAATGAAATATCCATGGCGTGCGAGTCTATCAGATGCCGGGGTAAAAATGCTGCTGTTTTATACAGTATCCTGCCGTATTCGCCGCCGTGATAACGCCACCACTGCGGCCAGATTCTGTCTGCGGCCAGTATTCCATAGGCTTCACTGCAAAAAGCCCTTTATAATTCCCCACTTACCAGCCGACACCAGGAAATCCTGTTGTGAGAAACAGCCCGATTCTGGCCGAAATCGCCGCCGCCATCCCCAGCCTGCGCAAGTCTGAGGTAAAGGTTGCCGAGTACGTGCTGCGTGCCCCGCAACAGGTGATGCATATGCGCATCGTCGATCTGGCGCAGGAAGCACAGGTCAGCGAGCCGACCATTGTGCGTTTCTGCCGTGGTATTGGCTGCAATGGCTTTCAGGAGTTTAAGGTGCGTATCGCGCAGGAAATGGCGATCACCAACAATATCGGCCAGTTCGCCATCATCGAAGACGACAGTATCGAAGATATCTGCGACAAGATCGCCGACACCACCATTCAGCGTCTGCATCAGGTTAAGACCCAGCTGCAAAGCACTCAGGTGGCTGCCGCGGCCAATGCTATCAGTAATGCCCGACGGGTAGAGTTTTACGGTTTTGGCGCTTCCGGCGCGGTGGCTATTGATGCCCAGCACAAGTTCTTCCGCCTGCAGGTGGCCACGGCGGCCTACAGTGATCCGCATATGCAGTCGATGTCGGCAGTTACGCTGAGCGAGCAGGATGTGGTGGTGGCAATTTCCCAGAGTGGCCGCACCAAAGATCTGCTGCACTCGGTACAGCTGGCCCAGCAACACGGCGCTATGGTAGTCAGTCTGGCACCTGCCAACACCGCTCTGAGTGCGGCCGCCGATCTGCCAATCAATATCAATATTGAAGAAGACACCGAACAATTCACACCGATGACCTCGCGCATCGCCCACCTGATGGTGATCGATATGCTGGCGGTTGCGGTAACCCAGCGCCGCGGACCTGAGTTTGCCGCCCACCTTAATGCCATCAAACGCAGCATCAAATCTTTGCGGCTGGAATCTGACTAGTCGGTCAGGTTCCAGATTTTACGATCAGACGTTTTGCGCCACTTCTTATAAATGCCGCTGACTTTTTGCTCAGTACATTTCCCTGTAAATCCCTCTCAAGAAACAGCTGCGGATGCTATGCCACGATTTCTGCGGGCTGAGCGCTATACAGGGGACTTTCGTACCGCCTGAGTGCCGCTGAACAGAATTTGGCCTGACCAGCGATTACTGTCATTCTTTTGCAACCAATAAAAAGAAAAATCACAGCAGGATTTACTGTGATCAACCAGAGGGAAAGATAATGGAAGCAGCAATGAAATTCGAAGCCCACGAAGAAGTTGTCTCCTTTGATCAGGAAGGCAAAGTCGTTGTTAATAAAGACTCCCAGATGTCGAAAAAACTGATGGCACGCCGTGCCATTGAAGCCCACCTGGAACGTAAGCGTCTGGAACGCGACCTTGAAGATTTCTACGCCGAAGAAATCTGACTAAACAAAATCCAATAAAAAAAGCCGGTCAGTTTCCTGACCGGCTTTTTTATTTCAGCTCTTGCTGAGTGACCAATTATTTATTGGTGAACTCAGGGTAAGCTTCCATACCGCACTCAGACAGATCAACGCCTTCGTACTCTTCTTCTTCAGTCACACGCAGACCCATGATGACTTTCAGCAGCATCCAGGTGATGAAGGAAGCCGCGAATACCCATACAAAGATCGTTGCCGCACCCATCAGCTGACCGCCGAAGGTAGTGCCGTCTGCAGTTACCGGTACAACCAGCAGACCGTACAGACCAACCACACCGTGTACAGAGATAGCACCAACCGGGTCGTCGATTTTCATTTTATCCAGCGTCAGGATAGACAGCACCACGATCAGACCACCCACCAGACCAATAATGGTCGCAGCGAAAGGGGTTGGAGTATCAGGGCTTGCAGTGATAGCAACCAGACCAGCCAGAGCACCGTTCAGAGCCATAGTCAGGTCCGCTTTGCGGAACAGGATGTAAGCCAGAACCAGAGCACCGATCAGACCACCAGCAGCGGCAGCGTTAGTGTTCATGAACACAACAGCTACTGCGTGTGCATTACCGATATCGCCCAGTTTCAGTACAGAGCCACCGTTAAAGCCGAACCAGCCCATCCACAGGATAAAAGTACCCAGGGTAGCCAGTGGCAGGTTAGCGCCAGGAATCGCACGGATTTCACCGTTAGGACCATACTTGCCTTTACGGGCACCCAGCAGGATTACACCAGCCAGTGCTGCAGCAGCACCTGCCATGTGTACGATGCCGGAACCTGCGAAGTCTTTGAAACCAAAGTCATCGCCCAGGCTGTACATACCGAATACAGAAGCACCGCCCCAGGTCCATGCACCTTCCATCGGGTAGATAACCGCAGTCATCACTACCGCGAACGCCAGGAAAGCCCACAGCTTCATACGCTCAGCAACAGCACCGGATACGATGGACATTGCCGTCGCTACGAACACAACCTGGAAGAAGAAGTCTGAAGCGCCGGAGTAGATAGAACCACCCTGGAAGCCATCTTCACGGGCCGCGAAATCAGCCAGTACTGCAGCAGAATCCACTTCAGTGATACCAGACAGGAAGTAACCGCCGCCGTACATAATCTGATAACCACACACCAGGTACATGGTGCAGGCAATCGCAAACAGAGCGACGTTTTTAGTCAGAATTTCAGTGGTATTTTTAGAGCGGACCAGACCCGCTTCCAGCATGGCGAAACCTGCCGCCATCCACATTACTAACGCACCGCATACCAGAAAATAAAAGGTATCCAACGCGTACTGGAGTTCGAAAATATTATTTTCCATTCTAAGCCCCCCGCATAAGGCTCTGATTCATTGAATGAGGAAGGATCAGATCGCGTCTGCGCCGGTTTCACCGGTACGGATACGAATGACTTGTTCCAGGTTGGTAACGAAGATTTTTCCGTCGCCAATCTTGCCGGTGTTCGCCGCTTTGGTGATGGCTTCGATGACTTTTTCAGTCAGGTCGTCAGCTACCGCTACGTCAATTTTTACCTTAGGCAGAAAATCCACCACGTATTCAGCACCACGATACAGTTCAGTGTGACCTTTCTGACGGCCGAAACCTTTTACTTCGGTCACTGTGATGCCCTGAACGCCAATCTCTGACAGCGCTTCACGCACATCGTCGAGTTTGAATGGCTTAACCACAGCTGTAATGAGTTTCATAGAAAACCCCTTTGTTAAACGCTACGAGTTTAGGTTTTATTAATGGCCCATGCGGGGGCACGGGCCATTGTATGCTTTTTACATAGAGATAGGCAGGCTGTAAGAAACAACCACTTTCAGGTCCTCATCAACACCGGCTTCGCCTTTGTCCAGATCAGCACTCTGGTCGATTACTTTGGACAGAGTGAACGCCAGGTTATCGTTATAGGCATAACCTACATCCAGGTGGGTGTAATCGCTGTCATCGCCATCGTCGGCTTTACCCAGCGTGAAAGAGTAGGCATCCAAGCCATAACCCAGGGTGAAGTAGCTGGAGTTATCGTCACTCTCAGCACCAATAGGCTTGTAGTAAGTGAAAGAAGCACCGGCATAACCCAAAGAGATAATTGCATCGGCATAGTCAAAGGTATTGCCACGATCATCCGGATTACCAGCTGCACCATCACCCTTTGGATATACGTAGTTCCACAGGATTACGTCATAACTGAAGTCACCCATTTCAGCGCCATAGCCCAGGTACAGATCGTATTCATTACCCCAAGAGGTATCACCGCTTGAAGTCCATACGCCTGCATAAGCGCCGGAAGCACTAACTGTCAGATCACCAGAAACAGCAGCAGCGCCATTCCCCAGATCCTTACCACGCCACAAATACATGCTGGCAACAGTTGCCGATGCAGAAACTTCAACTTCAGCCTGCGCAGTAGAAACAGCGGCCAGACCTGCAGTCATCACACCAGCCAGAGCGATTGCTTGAGACAGTTTTTTCATGGTTCTTTTCCTTCATCAGTTATTCAAAGCTTTTATTAAGTAAACCGGTGAGCGCACCGTTTTCTTTCTGTACTTACCTTGTACATGTCCTATAGCAGCGGCTGTGCCAACTTTTAAAAAATGCGGTTTTTCAGGGAGTTAGCAACAACCATCCGCTAAAAAGCCCTCATAGCAGTTCAACGGCGGTGCATCGGGCTGTTTTTCAGCCCCTTTTGGTGCACCTGCAAATCAGCATAGGCACTAAATTGATGCACGAGCAGGTCGGGGGAAATAAAACGGGGCAAAGGCCCGGATTGACATAAAGCAAAAGCATGGCGGCATCGCAGGTCACGCCCGGTACTGGGGCCATATTGCCTGGCGTGGTAAACTCCCGCCGGTATATAAGGAAGCCCTATGATGAACAGCGAACAAATCCGTAACCGTGTCGAACAACTGTTGCAACAAAGCCCACTGGCCGGTCTGTCAGCCGATGTACGCTTAATGCTGCAAAGCCAGTTACAGAGCTTGCTGAGCAGCGCCAATCTGATCAGCCGTGAAGAATTTGAAGTACAGGCGGAAGCACTGCGCCGCACCCAGGCGAAACTGGCGGAGCTGGAAAGCAAACTCAGTCAGCTGGAACAGCAACAGAACCAGCCGCAGTAATAGCAGCCCAGAAAAAAGCCGGAGCATGCTCCG
>NZ_DDCJ01000012.1:16964-42499 GCF_002335285.1 Thalassolituus sp. UBA2009 | reverse complement strand
GGAGCATGCTCCGGCTTTTTTCTATTAGTGCATCTGCATCCGCGCTAAATCGCCAGCAGCTCTTTCGCCTGCTGCGAGCTGGCTAACTCGCTGCCAGCGCCGGATGCCACCACCCGCCCCCGCTCCAGAATAATAAACTCATCCGCAAGTTCGGCGGCAAAATCAAGATATTGCTCAACCAGCACAATGGCCATTTCGCCGCGATCACGCAGCAGCTTAATCACACTGCCGATGTCTTTAATAATGGAGGGCTGAATCCCTTCGGTCGGTTCATCCAGAATCAGCAGTTTGGGTTTCAGCAATAACGCCCGGGCAATCGCCAGTTGTTGTTGCTGTCCGCCGGATAAATCACCGCCACGGCGTTTCAGCATTTGCTGCAGCACCGGAAATAACGAATAGATTTCCGGGTCAATACGGCGCTGACTTTTCGGCAGCGCTGAAAATGCCGTCTGCAGATTTTCTTCCACCGTCAGCTGAGAAAAAATATCTCGCCCCTGCGGCACATAGGCAATGCCCTGACGCGCCCGATCAAAGGGAGCGATGCCGTTCAGCGACTTACCCTGCCACTGAATATCCCCTTTACCGGCACTCAGGTGGCCCGACAGCGCTTTCATTAACGTGGTTTTGCCCACACCGTTACGTCCCAGTACACAGGTAACCTTACCGACAGCGGCACTCATGCAGACGTTATACAGCGCCTGACTCGCGCCATAGGAAACATCCAGTTGGTTTACATTTAACATCCAATAATCCTCCGTACCGGATCAGCGTCCCAGATAGACTTCGATCACCTGTGGATTGGCTTTCACCGTTGCCAGCGAACCTTCCGCCAGCACATGACCTTCGTGCAGCACAGTGACCTTGCAGTCGAGTGCTTCGATAAAATCCATATCGTGTTCTACCACCATTAATGAATGTTTCTGCGCCAGGCGCTTAAACAATTCAGCGGTCTTCATGGTTTCTTCATCGGTCATACCGGCGGCCGGTTCATCGATCAGCAACAGCTGTGGTTCCTGTCCGAGCAGCATGCCGATTTCCAGCCACTGCTTCTGACCATGGGATAAATTACCGGCCAGTTCATCGCGTTTATCCGCCAGATCGATCATGTCCAGAATCTCATCCAGCTTCTGTGCTTTTTCGGCGGTCAGTTTATGCAGCAACGCCTGCCAGATACTGCGCCCGCCTTTCAGCGACATTTCCAGATTCTCAAATACCGTCAGGCTTTCGATCACACTCGGCTTCTGGAATTTACGGCCGACGCCGAGGTTGGCGACATCCGCTTCATCAAAGCGGGTCAGGTCGTGCTGACTGTTGGCATTATCGGTAAAGATAATGGTGCCGGTATCGGGGCGGGTTTTACCGGTAATCACATCCATCATGGTGGTTTTACCGGCGCCGTTCGGGCCGATAATGGCGCGCATTTCACCCGGAGCGATGACCATGGATAACGAATTCAACGCTTTAAAACCATCAAAGCTGACACTGACACCGTCCATATAAAGTACCGATGGGTTATCAATATGTTTTGGCGTTTGCAGGCTCATACTTTTTCTCCCTGCACAAAGTTCAGTTTATCCTGCTGCTCAGGTGCAGCCTTGCTTTGCGTTTCAGTATTCAACGCCGGCGGATTGTCTTCAGCTTCTGCCTGATGTTTTTTCTGCTGATATTTTTCTTTCAGCTGTGCCCATAAGCCCACCACGCCTTTCGGCAGATACAGTGTGGTCAGCACAAACAAGCCACCCAGCATAAACAGCCAGAGTTCAGCAAAGGCACCTGTGAAATAGGTCTTGGCATAATTCACCAGCATGGCACCAATCACCGCACCAAACAGTGTGCCGCGGCCACCCACCGCCACCCAGATAATAATTTCAATGGAATTAATCGGCGCAAATTCGCCCGGATTAATAATGCCGACCTGAGGTACGTATAAGGCTCCGGCCACACCGGCCAGCATCGACGACACCACAAAGACAAACAGCTTGTAATGCTCAACCCGGTAACCGAGGAAGCGTGCACGGGATTCCGAATCACGGATAGCTACCAGCACCCTTCCGAGTTTGGAAGTGACAATAAAGCGGCTGATTAAATAACCCAGTATTAAAGCCAGCACCGAGGCCACAAAGAGCACTGCACGGGTATTATCCGACTGCAGGCTGTAACCGAGAATATCTTTAAAGTCGGTTAAACCATTATTGCCACCAAAGCCCATATCATTGCGGAAAAACGCCAGCAACAAGGCATAGGTCAGCGCCTGGGTAATAATCGACAGATACACCCCGGTTACCCGCGAACGGAATGCCAGCGCGCCGAACACAAAAGCAAGAATGCCCGGCGCCAGCAGCACCATCAGCATGGCAAACCAGAACTGGTCAAAGCCAAGCCAGTACCATGGCAGCTCCGTCCAGTTAAGGAATACCATAAAATCAGGCAATTCAGGATTACCGTACACACCGCGGTCGCCAATCTGACGCATCAGATACATGCCCATGGCATAACCACCCAGCGCAAAAAATGCACCATGGCCCAGACTTAAAATACCGCAGTAGCCCCAGATTAAATCCACCGCAATCGCCAGCAGGGCATAACACAGGTATTTGCCCAGCAGTGTCATGGTGTAAGTCGATACGTGGAAGAATGATCCTTCCGGTAATAACAGATTACTGAGCGGAATAAACACCGCCATCAGCACCAGTACCAGCAGTAATTTTCGTCCTGCGGCATCGTTCATCAGCAAACGGGTTAAAGGGCCTAATTGTTTTGTCTGTGTCATATTCCTGCCCCTTAACCGTTATCCACAGCACGGCCTTTGAGCGCGAATAATCCGCGTGGCCGTTTCTGGATAAACAGAATGATAAATACCAGCACCATAATTTTTGCCAGAACAGCACCGGCTAATGGTTCGAAGATTTTATTGGCCACACCCAGCGTCATAGCGCCGACCAGCGTGCCCCATAAATTGCCAACACCACCAAAGACCACAACCATAAAGGAATCGATAATATACGCCTGCCCAAGATTCGGGCCGACGTTGGTCAGCTGTGATAAGGCAACGCCGGCAATCCCGGCAATGCCGGAACCCAGACCAAAGGTCAGCGCATCGACCCAGCCGGTTTTAATACCCATTGAGCTTGCCATCGGCCGGTTCATGGTGACCGCGCGCATCTGCAGACCAAACAAGGTGCGCTTTAATACCAGTGCCAATACCGCCAGCACCATCAGGCTGAAAATAATGATGTACAGACGGTTCCAGGTCAGCTCCAGCGCCGGGTTAATCATAAAAGTACCGGCCATCCAGTCTGGCGTGGCCACTTCACGGTTTAACGGACTGAAAATCGAACGCACAGCCTGCTGCAGAATCAGACTGATACCAAAGGTCGCCAATAAGGTTTCCAGCGGACGGCCATATAAATGGCGGATCACGCTGCGTTCAATCAGCACGCCAACTAACCCACTGACCAGAAATGCTGCAGGCACGGCCACGACCAGTGATAAGCCGATATGCTCCGGCATCAGCAACTGCACCACATAGGTGGTATAGGCACCGAGCATTATCATTTCGCCGTGGGCCATATTAATAACGCCCATCACGCCGAACGTGATGGCCAGACCAATAGCTGCCAGCAGCAAGACCGCGCCCAGCGCCAGACCAAAATACAGATTCTCGATATAGCCATTAATGCTGACCAGTTTTTCGATATCGGTCAGTGTGGTTTGCGCCAGCTGGTATTCATTTTTACGTGACAGCTTTTCTTCATCACTGAAACTGCGGATAAATTCACTCAGTCCGGCACGCACTTCCGGATACAGTGCACCATCCAATGCGGTAAGCCCCTCAATCCGCTCTTCAGTCTGATCGGCTTTCAGTTGCATCAACGCGCGTACCAGGTGCAGAACCTCAGCCACAGAATTGTCAGTTTCCCGCTGCAGTGCCTGATCAATAAATGCCCGGTCGATATCATCACTGCTTTTCAGCAGATTCTGTGCAGCCGCCATGCGCTGTGATTTATGCTTCGATGAAATCTGTGCGCGGGAAATCAGGCTGCGTAAGGCAACCCGCAATGAATTATTAACACCAATTTTTTTAATATCGCGCTTACCCAGCCCGGTGACGGCTTGCAGGGTAAAGGCATCCTGCGCACTGTCCGGCTCACCGGAACTGTCGACCAGTAACAATTGCCCGTTACTTTTAACGTAATACAGGCGGCTGTCGAGTAATGCCTGCAAAATAACAATGGCCTGATCATCTTCAGCCAGTGCAATCTGCTCGGCCAGCGCCGCTTTTTCTTTATAGTTTGCACTGATTAATTGCTGACTGAGCTCTGCCAGAGAAGGCTGAGTTTCAGCATTGTTTGCCAGTAGATTATGGCTGGCAGAAAGTAATAAGACGGCGAAAAAAACACGTCTGAATAATGTGAACATGGGAACATCCTGTTGGAAAGGAACTGCACGCCTGCGCAGCGTTATATTAACGCCGGCAAACGTGCAGCGGGTCGGGCTTACTCGGCCGCTACGGCGCCACCACAGGTTTTGGTTGCTGTGTTGTAGTTGCCGCAGTTGATTGGTGCAGTCCAGTCAGAGATCAGGTTTTTGCTTTCAGGCAGGTAGTCAGTCCAGGCATCACCCGGTACCACACCTTCAGTCTGCCAGACGATATCAAACTGGCCATCTTCCTGAATTTCGCCAATCAGTACCGGCTTGGACAAGTGGTGATTTTTATTCATCACCGCCATACCACCGGTCAGGTTAGGAACAGAAATACCGATCATGGCATCCTGTACTTTGCTGACGTCAGCAGTACCGGCTTTTTCCACCGCTTTGGTCCACATATTGAAACCGATATAGGTTGCTTCCATCGGATCGTTGGTTACGCGTTTATCGTCTTTGGTGAAACTGTGCCATTGTTTGATAAAGGCATCGTTCTCTTTACCATCAGCGCTCATAAAGTAGTTCCAGGCGGCCAGGTGACCAACCAGAGGCTTGGTATCGAAACCAGACAGTTCTTCTTCACCTACCGAGAAGGCAACCACCGGAATGTCTTCCGCGCTTACACCCTGGTTCGCCAGTTCTTTATAGAAAGGAACGTTGGCATCACCATTAATGGTGGAAACCACTGCGGTTTTAACACCGGCGCTGCCGAATTTTTTAATGTCAGAGACAATGGTCTGCCAGTCAGAATGACCGAACGGTGTGTAATTAATCATGATGTCTTTAGCAGCAACGCCTTTCGACTTCAGATAGCTTTCCAGAATTTTATTGGTGGTACGTGGATAAACGTAGTCGGTACCGGCCAGAACCCAGCGCTTAACGCCAACGTCATTCATCAGATAATCAACGGCCGGAATAGCCTGCTGGTTAGGCGCCGCACCGGTATAGAAAACATTTTTTGAAGACTCTTCACCTTCATACTGAACCGGGTAAAACAGCAGACCGTTCAGCTCTTCTACAACTGGTAAAACAGACTTACGGGAAACGGAAGTCCAGCAGCCGAAAATCACATCGACCTTATCTTTCTCCAGCAGCTCACGGGTTTTTTCCGCGAATAAAGGCCAGTTAGAGGCAGGGTCGACTACCACAGCTTCCAGTTGCTTGCCCAGCAGACCGCCTTTTTTATTCTGCTCTTCCACCATCATCAGCACGGTGTCTTTCAGCGTGGTCTCAGAAATGGCCATGGTGCCGGATAATGAATGCAGAACACCGACCTTAATGGTATCGGCGGCATTGGCAAGACTGATACCAGCAGCCAGAGTGGTCATCGCCAGAACTTTGGTCGCTTTTGACAGCGTGTTTAATCCCAGTTTTTTCATCTTGAGTCCGTCCTTAATGTACTTTGATTTTATCCGGAGTCCGATTACTGCTGATCAGCTCCATTTATGAGTTAGCATTCCCTGTAGAGCAAAGCCTGTACCAACTTATAACCAATTGTTTTTTAAGAGTTTTCAGCCAGCAAGGTGCCATATACAGGAATAAACCCGCATTACCGAAAATTCACGCACCGTTATTGCTCAGCTGCTTTTAAATATTCACCGCATTGGTGCAGGCCGGATAAATCATTAATCTGCTCTGATATTAATGTTGTAGCGGCTCTTCGCTGCCTGAATGCGGTGCAGGGTAATATGGCGCACGGTATTTTTACTGACATCGATATGCTGGCTGAGAAAACCGGCCGCTTCTTCTGCGTTGCCATTCAGCATTAAATTCAGAATATGAGAGTGCTCATCATAGGTCGCTTTAATACGCCCCTGCTGGGTGAAATCCAGCCGGCGGATAATGCGCAGACGTTCACACACCATACGGTGAATCGCCGCCATTTCCTGATTCCCGCTGAGCGCCAGCAGAGCAAAATGAAAGTCTTCATCCATCTCTGCCAGCAGCGAACTGTCGTTCAGCCGCTGGCCTTCATGGCAGCACCAAAGCGTCAGTAGACCGGCCAGCTGTTCTTTAAGACCGGCGCGTCCACATAGGCGTTTTACCGCAGCCACTTCGAGCAGGGTGCGAACGTCGTATAAGTCTTCAAAATAACGGAAATCAAAGGGCCGGACCTGCCAGCCACTGCGGAAATGCACCTGCACAAACCCATCGCGCTCCAGCCGGTACAGTGCTTCACGTACCGGAGTACGACTGGCCTGCATACGCCTGGCAATTTCGTTCTCACTGAAGCGATCACCGGGCAGCAACTGGAAATCGAAGATATCGTTTTTCAGTTGCTGATAAATCCGTTCGGCCAGATTCAGTGGGCGCTTTTTTTCTTCAGTATCCGTTGGATACATGCTTAATTTCCGCTCTGGGATTTCAGATGAGCGATATACGCACGCCAGCCACCGAACCCGCTGATATGGGTTGCACTGGCCACCGCTTCCGGTTCACAGATAAAGCCTTTTACCAGGCGGCCATCGGCTAACTCCAGCGTGCCGATTCCCAAGGGCTGTGGAATTTCCGCAACAAAACTGCCGAAAGCGGCAACGTCCATTCGCCACAATTCGACAATGATTTGATGCCCTGTTTCAGAGCCACTATTCAGTAATGCATCATTAATGCGCACCAGGCCTGGCTTTGGCGGCACTGTATTGGCCAGGGCATAAAGCTGGTATTTTTTGGCACTCAGCGTTTGCTCCAGCAATATTGCATCACGGCTGGTCAGCTGATGATTCAGCGGCATACCGGTTAAATGGGCGCCGACCACCGCAACCACCACCGATTCGTCATCGCGTGCGCCAAGTAATACCGGCGCCTGTGGTAAACGCAGCGCCGCCTGCCAGTGCGCAGCAAAAGTCAGTAATGCATTTTCACTGAAGGCTGGTGCAATAACCGTGATACCGAAAGGCAGCCCATCGCTGCGTAAATTGGCCGGTAAAGCGATGGCACATAAATCGGCCAGATTAACAAAATTGGTATAAGTACCCAGTTGGCTGTTGACCTTAACCGGCTCGGCTTCGACCTCTGCAAGAGTTGGAAAGCAGGGTGCGGTAGGAACAAGCAGTGCATCGAAGCCCTGAAATAACTGCTGAATTTCCCGCAGCAGTTCCATACGCCGGTACTCGGCATTAAAGGCCTGAACCGCTGTTCCGCTGTTACCACCGGCAATAATACTTTTCA
This sequence comes from Thalassolituus sp. UBA2009, assembly GCF_002335285.1. NCBI lineage: Bacteria > Pseudomonadati > Pseudomonadota > Gammaproteobacteria > Oceanospirillales > Oceanospirillaceae > Thalassolituus > Thalassolituus sp. UBA2009. The sequence goes on along the minus strand of NZ_DDCJ01000012.1, from coordinate 34,906 downwards.
CCACCGGATTAATGCCGGGTAAATCCTGCTGAATAAATTCGCCCACAGCGGCATAACGTTCCGCCACCCAGGGGCCCTGATAGAGCAGCGCAGCCAGTTCAGATAACGGCGAAAAATCGGTGGTGATTAATTCAAAGCCAAGGCTTTCAGCTTTTGCCAAAGCCGCTGTGAATGCAGCCTGCTGTACGTCATCACCAAACCATGGCATCTCGGCCGGTACCGCCAGCCGGCGGATGGTTTTTAATGGCGGGTTGCCCACTGGGCGGGAATACGCATCCTGCGCATCAAATTGTGCGGCCAATGCAAAAATGCGCTCGGCATCGAGGGTGTTTAACGCAAAAACAGAAACACAATCCAGACTGCGGCATGCCGGTACAACCCCCTGAGTACTGAGCGCCCCCTTACTGGCTTTCAACCCGACAATATGATTAAAGCCTGCCGGAATACGACCAGAGCCCGCAGTGTCGGTACCCAATGAAAAAGGCACATAACCGCGCGCAACCGCAACCGCAGAACCTGAGCTGGAACCACCACTGATATAGTTTTCATTAAATGGATTAGCCACCGCACCATAGGGTGAACGGCTGCCCACCAGCCCGGTGGCAAACTGATCGAGGTTGGTTTTGCCCAATACAATGGCACCGGCATTACGCAGCAAACGCACCACGGTGGCATCCGCCGGTGGCTCATAAGCAAACTCCGGACAGGCTGCGGTTGTCGCAAAACCGGCAACGTCGATATTGTCTTTTACCGCAAAAGGAACGCCGTATAACGGCAGCGCCTGCATATCGCCATCGGCGGCATCCAGTAATTGCTGCAACTGAATTAACTGCGCTCCCAGTTGCTGCTCGCTGGCCAGTTCAATCCAGACGCTGCCTTCTTTCAGCACGCCGTTGCAGCTTTCCTGCTGATGCACTTCTGCCCGTAATGCATTCAGCAATTCACTGGCATTAGCGCCGTTACGATAGGCCTGATTCCAGTCACCAAGACTCCAGCCCAGTAATGATTTTCCCGATTTTTCTGATGTGATGTCGCTCATAGCACTGCCAGTGTGTTCAACCTTGTATACAAGCTACAGAGCGACAGTCGTGCCAGTTTTTACTATGTCAGCGTAATGTGGGCCAAAACCACGGTATTGGCGGGCTTGCTGTAACCAGCCTCTGAAAAAATCAGGAATAACGCAGAAAATATGCGCGCGGTTTAAGCGCAAAAAAGAAAATATCGTGCATCAGAACGGGGCAGATTATTAAGCCCCGTACATTCTGGTGCAGAAAATCAGGCGGGAAATATCTGCTGCAGGTGATTGCGGATATGCAGTTCATGCGCAGCCGCATAGGCTGTTTTATCCAGTTCACCATACGCAAAATGGGGCGCCAGCTCTGCGCTGTAAGCCATAAAATCCTGCAGAGCCACCAGCAACCTCTGCAATGCCAGCTCCTGTTCCAGCGCCGGATCGGCTGCCACCATACCCGGCAGACCTTCGGTCAGATTGTGACGCATGGAACCCGCGGCACGGAATACCGCCAGCGCCGCACTGCCGGCGGTATGTTTAAACACGGAAGAATAATGCTGAGGATAGCCATCCATTGAACCGCGGATACTTTGTGCGCAGTGCTGAAAAACCTCACTCACCGACCAGGCCGTACCACTGCGTAAACGCTGACCATTAAGTGCCTGCAATTCCTGCAGTAACCCTGACAGATCATATTCCTTACTCCGGGCAACAGCACTAACGCCTGCGGCACCACCTGCCAGAACCAGAGGAACAGCAACTGCTGTTTTAAGCAAAGTACGTCGTTTCACACAGACTCCGGCTGATTATTGAAAAGCTTTGAGTCTGTCACAATTCCGATGAATGCGGTAACTCCTGATGGCTGTTATGAGCGTTCAGCCATTCTATTAGTTCATGCTCGGGCAGTGCCTGCGACCAGAAATAGCCCTGAGCTTCATCACACCCCAGTTGTTTTAACAGGTTCAGCGTTGCTTCGTCTTCCACCCCTTCGGCAACCGACTGTAACCCCAGACTGGCGGCCATCTGGATAATGGCACGCACCAGAGGCTCATCCCGTTGTGAGACACTCAGAGCTGTAATAAAGGATTTATCAATTTTCAGCCGCGAGGCATTAAAGCGGCGCAGGTAACCCAGGTTGGAGTAACCGGTGCCAAAATCATCGATGGCAAAAGACACTCCCATACTATGAATCGTACTTAGCTGACGGCTGATATCATCGCCTTCACCGATTAACATCGATTCGGTTAACTCCAGCTCCAGCGCCGACGATGGCAAGCCGGACTGCTGCAATACTTGCTGTACATTGCGCTCCAGTGAGCCATCACGGAATTGCACATAAGATAAATTAACCGCAACCCCCACCCCGTAATGTCCCTCCCGGCGCCAGCGCGTACAGGCCGCGCAGGCTTCCTGTAATACCCAGTGGCCGATATCCGCAATAACACCACTGCTCTCGGCCAGCGGAATAAATTCATCCGGTGTAATGTAAGAACCATCCGCCTGTGGCCAGCGGATCAACGCCTCAACACCACAGACCCGGCCATTGCTGATATCAATTTTGGGCTGATAAAACAGGCGGAATTGTTTGTCTTTTAATGCCTGACGGATTTGCGTCATCAGATTGAATTTATCGATATTGGCGCGGCCCATATCATCATTGTATATGCGGAAAACATTGCGCCCCTCATGCTTGGCCTGATACATCGCCAGATCCGCATACTTACACAGGGTGTTGAATTCCGTGCCGTGCTCCGGAGCCAGAGCAACCCCAACCGATCCGGAGATTTCGATCTGGGTCTGCATAATAAAAAAGGGAGTGGTTGCTGCTGCAGTCATACTTTGCGCCAGCCGGGTCAGCTGATCGTCATCGCCATCCAGTGCCGCCATCAGCAGAAATTCATCACCGCCAAAACGGCACAGCACATCATCAGGACGACTGAGTGCCTGCAAACGTCCGGCGAGCTGCTGCAGCAGTAAATCGCCGGCGGCATGCCCAAGTGAATCATTCACCGGTTTAAAACTATCCAGATCCAGAAAAAGCACCGCCAGTGGATGCTCGTCACGCAAACATTGCTGATATAACCGGGTATAAGATTCTTCAGCAAAGCGGCGGTTAGATAAACCGGTCAGCTGATCCTGGCTGGCCAGCCGGGCAATGGTCTTCTGGCTGTTCCGTACCCGCTGATTTTCCTCCCTGAGTCCATCCATCAGACGGCGCTGATCACGTAATAACAGGTAAGCGCTGAAACCGGTAATAAGCAGGATCACATCGGTAAAAATCAGATGTTTGAATTCGACTTCCGGCAGAAAAGGATGAAAGTAACCAGTAATCGTCAGCCCGGCCATCAGCGAGCAATAGCTGACAATAAAAAACAACAACCCCGAAAACAGCCGCACATTGCCCAGAATGGCGGCAAAGATCAGTACGCCGGGATAACCCAGCACCGCCATATCGCGCACGCCTCCGGAGTGCCAGGCCAGCACCGACAGCATAGCCGTCAGCGCCCAAAGAAGAATATTGGCGGCAATACCAGGCTGCTGCTGATGAGCAAACCAACCGGCCAACACCAACACAGCACAGCCAGCCAGTACTGTCAGCTGCGTATGCCCTGTAGCCACAAATGCCGCCAGCAGCAGACCCATCAGCGTCAGACTGGTGATCTGCAACAAACGCTTTGAGCGCAGAACACTGGCATCATGGCCCAGCAGCGGGACCTTGCTCTGATCCGGAGAAATAGCGGCATCCCCATAATGTTGTCTGTCTATCACTTTAGCCGCTGGCATGGGTTACGCTGTTTCCGTCTGCCGGAAATTTGTAACCAGTTATATCCTTAACCGCACGATGTGGCCGTAAACGCCTATCCTTTATGCATTAATGAATCAGGATATAACATGAATCTTCGCCCCCGGTTTTTGCTGCTGACCACCGTTCTGATCGCGCTGAGCGGTGCAGGCCTGTGGCTGCTCACCCAGCAGATTGCTTTGGGGATTATGCAGGAATGGGCGCTGCGCCACTTTGAAACCCAGGTAAAACTGGAGAAAACCCGCACCCTGCAGCCAATCATCCGCGAAGTTACCCTTGCCCGGCAGTTGGCCGATTCCCAGATATTACGTGCCTGGGCCCGCCAGCCTGACGACCCGCAATTAAAGGCACAGGCACTGGCCGAGATGGAGACCTTCCGCCATAACTTTGCCGACCAGAGCTATTTTGTCGCCCTGCGCGAATCCGGCGATTATTACCATAACAATGCCGCCAACGAGTTTGCCGGGGCCGAATACCGCTACACCCTGCGCGCCGATAATCCCAACGACCGCTGGTTTTACAGCATCATCGGGCAAAACCGCGATATTCACCTGAATGTGAATCCGGATATTCCGCTGGGCGTCACCAAGCTGTGGATCGATGTATTGCTGCGCGATGGTGAACACGTGCTGGGCGTGGTCGGCACTGGTCTCGACCTCACCACCTTTATCGAGCAGGTTGTGAGCCAGACCGAGCCCGGTATCAGTAATCTGTTTTTTGACCATGAAGGCGCGATACAGGTATCCCGTGACCCCAGCCAGATTGATTTTGCCAGCATCACCAAGCAGGCAAGCGACAAGAAAACCATCCAGCAGCTGCTGAGTGATCCGCGGGAACGCGCGCAGCTGCAGGAGTTACTGCCGCAGGTTATGCACAACCCCGGGCAGGTCGGCAGCATGTATCTCACCATAGAGCAGCAGCGTTATCTGGCCGGAGTGATCTATCTGCCCGAGATCGACTGGTATGAAATCACCCTGCTCGATCTCAATACCCTGCTGCCACTCAGCACCTTTAACAGCATATTTATTGCCGCCGGCCTGAGCCTGCTGCTGGCGCTGCTGCTGTTTCATATCGCTCTTAACCGTTACGTCCTTAAGCCACTTTCCCTGCTCGAAGATGCCATCGGCCAGCTGCGCTCCGGGCAGCACACCGTGCCGCTGCTGCCACGCCACCGCGCCGGTGAAGTCGGCCGGCTGCTGCGTCATTTTCAGGAAATGGCAGCCAGTACTCTGCTGGCGCGCAGTGAACTGGAGCAGAAAGTCCGGGAAAGAACCGAAGCGCTGGAGCGCCTGACCCAGACCGATACCCTTACCGGCCTGCTTAACCGTCGTGGCATGACCCAGCAACTCAGCCTTGAATACCAGCGCCTGCAACGGGAAGGAGAACCCTTTGGCCTGATCTGGCTGGATCTCGATCATTTCAAAAGCATTAATGATCGTTACGGTCATGCCTGTGGTGACCAGGCGCTGATGACCACCGCCAGTATCATTACCGATCTGCTGCGCCCTTACGATCATGCTGCACGCTGGGGGGGCGATGAATTCCTGATCCTGATCCGCACCGATGACCAGCAACTGCTTGATCAGCTGGGAGAGCGGCTGTGCCAGGCTGTTGCCGCACAGCAGGAAGTACTCGACGACCAGCAGCAGCCCATCGCCCTGACCCTCAGCGCCGGCAGTTATCTGGCACGCAATCACAACAGCCTGGAAAGCATCCTTTCAGCTGCCGATCAGGCGCTGTATCAGGCCAAACAGAATGGCCGTAACCATCATCGCAGCGCGACATAACAGGGCATTGCGCCTGGCTAATACATAAGCGCCATGAATACCAAGCAATTCAGATTATTCAGTTCATACATATCAAAAGCCTCCGTAGACTGGCTGTATTAACCATCCACTCTACGGAGCATTCCTATGGATTTTGAACATTCAGCCAAAGCACAGGACTACATCAAACGCGTTAAAGCTTTCATAAAAAATGAAATCGAACCGGTTGAAGAAGACTACCTGCGCGAGCTGCACAGCCTGGATAACAAGTGGGTGGTACTGCCCATCATCGAAGAACTGAAAGCCAAAGCTAAAGCAGCTGGCCTGTGGAATATGTTCCTGCCGGACGAACACTATGGTGCCGGTCTGAGCACTCAGGAATACGCCGCTGTGGCCGAGCTGACCGGCCGTTCTTTTATCGCTCCGGAAATTTTTAACTGCAACGCGCCCGACACCGGCAATATGGAAGTGCTGGAAAAATACGGTACACCGGAACAGCAGGAGCAATGGCTGAAGCCGCTGCTGGCCGGTGAAATCCGTTCCGCTTTCTGTATGACCGAGCCAGGGGTCGCCTCCTCTGACGCCACCAATATGGAAGCCACGGCCACCGTCGAAGGTGACGAAGTTGTGCTTAACGGCCGCAAATGGTGGAGCACAGGTATTGGCCATCCGAACTGCAAAGTCGGTATTTTTATGGGCCTTACCAACCCCGATGCACCGCGTCACCAGCAGCATTCTATGGTGCTGTTCCCGTTCGATGCGCCGGGCGTAAAAATCGAGCGTATGCTGCCGGTATTCGGCTTCTACGATGAGCCCTACGGCCACGGCGAAGTCAGCTTCGATAACGTGCGCGTACCACTGAGCAATATGATCGCCGGCCCCGGCCGTGGTTTCGAAATTGCTCAGGGCCGCCTTGGACCTGGCCGTATCCACCACTGCATGCGTCTGATCGGCATGGCGGAAAAAGCGCTGGAACTGATGTGTATCCGCGCCGCCAGCCGTACCGCTTTCCACAAACCACTGATGAACCTGGGTGGTAACCGCGACATCATCGCCAACGCCCGAATGAACATCGAGCAGGCCCGTCTGCTGGTCATGAAAGCCGCCTGGATGATCGACAAAGTCGGTGCCATGGGGGCGATGAGTGAAATCTCTCAGATCAAAGTGATCGCTCCGAATATGGCGCAGCAGATCATCGATGCGGCCATGCAGATGCATGGTGGTGGTGGTCTGTCTGAAGATCTGCCGCTGGCTGGCCTGTATACCGCCGCCCGCGCCCTGCGTCTGGCCGATGGTCCGGACGAAGTGCACCGCGGTCTGATCGCCAAGATCGAAATGATGAAATACAAAAAATATATGAAAGAAGCCTGAGGCGTTGCCGGAGTGCCGGTAAGCAGCCGGCACTCCCAGACTTATGTCACAAACGCCCCTTAACAGGCCATTAAGCACACAACACAATCAGAATCATTCCAGCGGCGTCTTCAGCCGCTGTTGCATTTGAGGATACGGGATGAAAAAGGTACTGATCACCGGCGCCGCAAGCGGACTGGGCCGGGCACTGGCTCTGCGGTTTGCTAAAACAGGCGCAGACATCTGCATTGCAGATATCAATATGGGCGGTGCAGCCGAAACCCTGAACATGGTCGAACAGGCCGGCGGTAAAGGCTGGATCTACGAACTGAACGTCACCGTCCCGGAACAGTGGGCCCTGCTCGAACAGGAAGTGAAAAAACGCTGGGGCGGTATCGACGTTGTGATTAACAACGCCGGCGTAGCGACCGGTGACCGTATCGAAGCCGGTGAATGGGCCTGGTGGGATTGGGTGATCGACATTAACCTGAAAGGCGTCGCCCTTGGCTGCCGTACCTTCACGCCAATGATGAAAGAACAGGGCAGCGGTTATTTTATTAACGTTGCCTCACTGGCCGGCCTGATGAAAGCGCCGTCGATGGCCTCTTACAACGCCACCAAAGCGGCCGTGGTTGCCATCTCCGAAACCATGCATTTCGAGCTTAAGCCTTACGGCATCGGCACCACCGCCCTGTGTCCGGGCTTCTTCCGCACCAACCTCAACCACGGCATGAAAACCTCCGACCCGGATATGCTGAAGTTTGTCGATAAAGTGTTCGCCGCTTCCGCACTGGATGCCGAAGACATTGCCGACGCGGCTTACCAGGCAATGGTGAAAAAGCAGATGATCTGCAATCCGCATCCGGTTGGCCGTCGCGCCTATTTCATCAAGCAGTACCTGCCATTCCTCTACCGTCGCGAGATGGACAAAATGGCGCTGGGCCTGAAGAAGCGCGAAGATCAGCGCAAAGCCTTTAAAGAGGGAAAGGACGCCTGATATGAGTGAACAGTTTATCGATGAAGCCAGGGCACTGCGTGACAGCGATGCCTTTGATATTCAGGCCGTGCACAACTGGCTGAAAGCGCAGGGCCATGACTATGGTGACGAACTACCTGCCGTTAAGCAGTTTTCCGGTGGCGCATCGAACCTGACCTATCACCTCAAATACGCCGACCAGTACAGCAATAACGATCTGATTCTGCGTCGCCCACCGGCCGGCCACAAAGCCGCCGGGGCGCACGATATGAAACGCGAATACAGCGTGATGGATCGTCTTAAACCTGTGTACCCCTTCGTGCCGAAAATGATCGCCTTCTGCGAAGACGACAGCGTACTGGGCAGCGACTTCTACGTAATGGAACGCATGCGCGGCATTATTCCGCGCGGCAATCTGCCACGCGGCATGAGCCTCAGCAAAGAACAGGCGCGCGCACTCTGTATTTCGGTATTCGACAAACTGATCGACCTGCATCAGGTCGATTATCAGGCCAATGGCCTGGACGATCTGGGCAAAGGTGCAGGCTATGTGCAGCGTCAGGTTGAAGGCTGGAGCAGCCGTTTTGTTAAATCCAAAACCTGGAATGTCCCCAGCTTTAACAAAACCATGCAATGGCTGAAGGCCAATATGCCGGCGGATGTAAAAACCTGCATTATTCATAACGATTACCGTATGGATAACGTCGTGCTTAATCCGGATAACCCCGGCGAAATTATCGGCGTGCTGGACTGGGAAATGGCCACTCTCGGTGATCCGTTAATGGATCTCGGCGGCGCTCTGGCTTATTGGGTTCAGGCCGACGACGACTTTTTAATGCGTGCGATCCGCCGTCAGCCAAGCCATTTACCCGGCATGCTGACACGGCAGGAAATTGTCGATTATTACTGCGAAAAAATGGGACTGGATGCGAAGCTCTGGCCATTTTACGAAGTGTTCGGATTATTCCGTCTGGCCGTCATCGTGCAGCAGATTTATTACCGCTATCACCATAAGCAAACCGATAACCCGGCCTTTAAAAATTTCTGGTTATTTGTTCATTACCTGAACTGGCGCTGTAACCGCATTATGAAAAAAGCCCGTAAGGCTGGTTTTAAATAATGGCCGGTATTTATCTGGTACGTCACGGTCAGGCCGGCTTCGGTAAGCTGAATTACGATCAGCTTTCTGACACCGGTCACCTGCAGGGCGAATTAGTCGGTAAATCGCTGGCGCTGCGCGGTATTGAGGCCGGCATGGTTGTGCATGGCGCGATGCAGCGCCATCGCGAAACCATGCAGGGTGCGCAGAAGCACTGGCATACCTTCGGCCCGGTCAGCGAGATGGCCGGATTCAATGAATTTGATTCCGACGATGTGATCGCCTGTGCTTACCCGCAATTTAAAAATAAAGCGGTGCTGGGCGCCTGGATTCTGGCTCAGCCCAACAAACGTAAAGCCTTTCAGGAATTATTTGCTAACGCGGTTGAGCGCTGGACCAGCGGCAATCACGACAGCGATTATCTGGAATCCTGGACGGCATTTACCGGACGGGTAACAGCCGCCTTAGAGGAATTACTGACCCGGGCTGAGGGCAAGCATGTGGTGGTATTTACCTCCGGCGGCCCTATTACCGCCATTGCCCAGCAGTGCCTTGGTTTAACCCACGATAAAGCTTTTGATATGAACTGGACGCTGCTGAATGGTGGCATTACCCAATTGCTGTATAACAGTAAGGGGAAAGTCAGCCTGGCATCGTTTAACGAACAACAACATCTGGCTCAGGCCGGAAAACATTTTCTGACGTATCGCTGAGAAGCATAAAAAGGGAGTCCATAATGAACCCACAAGAACTGTTTAACCTGTCTGGCCGTGTTGCTCTGGTTACCGGCGCCAGCCGTGGTATCGGCGAAAGCATTGCCAAACTGCTGGCCGCAAGCGGCGCACACGTTATTGTTTCCAGCCGTAAAATCGACGGTTGCCAGCGTGTTGCTGACGAAATTAAAGAAGCCGGCGGCAGCGCTGAAGCACTGGCCTGCCATATCGGTGAAATGGATCAGATTGAAGCCTGCTTCAAAGCTATTGAAGAAAAACATGGCAAGCTGAATATTCTGATTAATAACGCGGCCGCCAACCCATACTTCGGCCACGTGCTGGATACCGGTCTGGACGCTTTCCAGAAAACCGTTGATGTGAATATCCGTGGTTACTTCTTTATGTCGTCGATGGGCGCAAAATTAATGAAGAAAAACGGCGGTGGCTCCATCGTTAACGTTGCTTCTGTTAACGGCGTGATTCCGGGTGATATGCAGGGTATTTACTCCATCACCAAAGCATCCGTTATTGCCATGACCAAAACCTTCGCCAAAGAATGTGCGCAACTGGGTATCCGCGTAAATGCCCTGCTGCCGGGTCTGACCGATACCAAATTCGCCAGCACCCTGACCAGCAACGACGCCATCCTGAAAATGGCGATGATGCATATTCCGATGAAGCGTGTTGCGATGCCGGAAGAAATGGCAGGCACCGTTCTGTATCTGGCCTCTGATGCTTCCAGCTACACCACCGGTGCTGCCATTAACGTTGATGGTGGTTATCTGCTGGTGTAACCACCGTAGGAGCGGGCCATGCCCGCGAATAATCGCCCCGCCAGGTAGCCCCTGAGCGGGGCGTTTTTGTTTCGGTTGCCAGACCGGTTATCTGCCGTTAGGCTTCGCCGATTAATAAAACGCTCAGGAGCAGTACCCGCATGGATGTAAGGCCCATCGACCACGAAAAAACAGAAGCTTTTATTAGCCGCTGGAAGGAAGGCGGTGGCACAGAGCGGGCAAACTACCAGCTGTTTTTACTGGAACTGTGTGAGCTGCTGGAGTTGCCCAAAGCCGACCCCGCCGGCGACGATACGCGCGATAACGCTTATGTATTTGAACGGCGCGTCATTATCCGCAAAGCCGACGGCACCGACAGCAACGGTTTTATCGACCTGTACAAGCGTGGCTGCTTTGTACTGGAAGCCAAACAAAGCGGGCTGAATCTGGAATCGAGCGGCTGGGACAAAGCCATGCTGCGCGCCCACAATCAGGCCGACCAATACGCCCGCGCCCTGCCCGCCGACGAAGGCCGCCCACCGTTTATTATTGTCACCGACGTTGGCCGCAGCATTGAGCTGTACTCCGAGTTCAGCCGCTCGGGCGCCACCTACACGCCTTACCCCGACGCCCGCAGCCACCGCATAGGCCTTACCGATTTACACAAACCCGAAATACAACAACGCCTGCGCACCGTCTGGTTAAACCCGCTCAGCCTCGACCCCAGCCGCCATTCGGCCAAAGTCACCCGCGACATTGCCGACCAACTGGCTAAGCTGGCTAAATCATTAGAAGCCGATGGCAACGGGCCGCAAATGGTCGCAGATTTTTTAATGCGCGCCCTGTTTACCATGTTCTCGGAAGACGTGGGCCTGCTGCCCGAGCGCAGCTTTACCGAATTACTCACACGCCTGCAGAATAAGCCCGATATTTTTGCCCCCATGCTCGAGCAGCTGTGGCAAACCATGAACAGCGGCGGCTTCTCACCCATTCTGGAAAGCACCGTACTGAAATTTAACGGCGGCCTGTTTGCCAGCGCCCACGCCATTCCATTAAACCGCGACCAGATGGAACTGTTATTAAACGCCGCCAAAGCCGACTGGCGTTATGTAGAACCGGCCATTTTCGGCACCCTGCTGGAGCGCGCGTTAAACCCACGCGAGCGCCACAAATTAGGCGCGCACTATACGCCTCGCGCCTATGTCGAACGGCTGGTACTGCCCACCATTATTGAGCCCTTACGCGACGAATGGCAGGAAACCCAGACCGCCGCCTTAACCTACGAACAGCAAGGCAAACACAAAGAAGCCGTCGCCGAAGTGCGCGCCTTTCATAAACACCTGTGCGATATCCGCGTGCTCGACCCGGCCTGTGGCAGCGGCAACTTTTTGTACGTCACGCTGGAGCATATGAAACGTCTCGAAGGTGAAGTGCTCAACCTGCTGCACGATTTAGGTGAGTCACAAGGCCTGCTGGAACTGGAAGGTGTAACGGTCGACCCGCACCAGTTTTTAGGCCTGGAAATTAACCCGCGCGCCTCCCGCATTGCCGAAATGGTGCTGTGGATTGGTTACCTGCAATGGCACTTCCGCACCCATGGCAAGGTAAACCCGCCCGAACCCGTGCTGCGCGACTTCCACAATATCGAAAACCGCGATGCGTTAATTACTTACGAAAAGCAGGAAGTGATTACCAACGACGCCGGCATTCCGCAAACCCGCTGGGATGGTATTACCTACAAACCCAGCCCCATTACCGGCGAACCCATTCCGGACGAACGCGCACAGGTGGAGCAATACCGCTATATCAACCCGCGCAAGGCCGAGTGGCCCAAAGCCGATTATATTGTCGGCAACCCGCCGTTTATTGGAAACAAACGCATGCGCACTGCCTTGGGTGATGGGTATGTTGATGCCGTACGTAACACCTGGAATGAAGTGCCCGAATCAATCGATTTTGTTATGTATTGGTGGAATATCGCAGCACAAAAAATTAGAAATGAAGAAGTTCGAAAGTTTGGCTTTATCACTACAAACAGTATCAAACAAAGTTTCAATAGAAGACTTCTTGAAACCTACATTACAGATAAAAACCATCCAATATCACTCGTCTTCACGATACCAGATCACCCTTGGGTGGATTCTGGAGACGGGGCCGCAGTTAGAATATCCATTAACGTAGCCACACTAGGAAACCATTCAGGGAACTACTTGTCTGTTCGAAGTGAGTCATCTACGGGTTCGGACGAATATCGTGTTGAATTTGATTCCAAAATGGGAAAAATTAATCCTGATTTAAGTCTCGGAGTGAACATATCCTCTACGACTCGACTCATATCAAATCGAGGACTATCAGGGCAAGGAATAAAATTGGTTGGTGATGGATTCTATATTACGAAGGGAGAAAGTATCAGTGAGCAAAACCCTGTTACGAAAATGCCAATCAAAAGAGTCATTATGGGGCCTAAGGATATACTTAACGGAACCAAAGGTCGTATAGCTATCGATTTTTTTGGACTCAGTGAACAGGAAGCTAAAAGTATATCTCCTATTGCTTATCAAAAAGTTTTAACTGAAGTTAAACCTCTGAGAGATAAAAATCCTCGCAAATCAATCCGAGAGCAATGGTGGAAGTTTGCTTGGGATCGTCCAGTCATTCGAAATGGACTCAAAGGCCTATCCCGTTATATAGCAACACTAGAAACATCCAAACATCGTGTATTTACCTTTATATCTGCTGATTGTCTCTGGGATGGATCGCTCTTTGGAATTGCTTCGGAAGACGCTCTATTGCTTGGTATCTTATCTAGCAGAGCACATACATTATGGGCGCTAAGCGCAGGAGCTGATTTGGGGCCAACCCCTCGATATAACAACACTCTTTGCTTCGAGCCATATCCTCTGCCAGAGCTTACGCCTCACCAAAAAGATGAGATACGAATGCTCTCAGAACGGCTAGACGCCCACCGCAAACAACAGCAGGCGCAATTTCCGGAATTAACCTTAACCGGCATGTACAACGTGCTGGAAAAAATCCGCGCGGGCGACGTGCTCAGCGATAAAGAAAAAGTGATTCACCAACAAGGCCTGGTATCGGTACTGCGCGAAATTCACGATGAACTCGACCGCGCGGTATTCGCCGCCTATGGCTGGGATGATTTAGCCGATCAGCTAGTTGGCCTGCCCGGTGCCACCACGCCGCTGCCGGATAAATCAGACGCACAGGCCGCCGCCGAAGAAGAGTTATTGCAGCGTTTAGTGGCACTGAATGCCCAGCGCGCCGCCGAAGAAGCCAACGGCCATATCCGCTGGCTGCGCCCGGAATATCAGAACCCAAATCAGGATCAGCAAACCAACTGCGCAGCACCGCAGCAAACCGAAGCCGATCTGGCGATGGACGACAGCGAGACTCCGGCCGAAAAACCCAAAGCCGCAAAGAAAGCTGCATGGCCCAAAAATATGCGCGAGCAGGTAGCGGCCGTGCGTGCGGCTCTGGCGATTGGCGACCTGTCTGCTGCCGCCATCACCCAGCAATTTAAAGGCAAACCAGGGAAACAGGTAGAGTCAGTATTGGGAGCACTGCTGGAACTTGGCATAGTGTCGGAGCACGACGGCATGTACAGCCTGAAAGGCTGACCGAAACACAGGGCAAACAACACAAGGATGTGAACATGACCAGAGAGAAGGAACCGTTACCGCCGCCCCGATCATTCCGCCAGCGGATAGTCAGCGCCGCCGCATCAGCATTGTTTGTTTTGCTGCTGGCAGGCCTGCTGATCACGCTGGACGTGAAAATCGGCATTACCTACCTGTTCATCTCGGCGCTGCTGTGGGTACTTATTCTCGCTCTTGGCCTGCCACTGCTGCTGTTGTTCTTTCCGGCGCTGGGTTATCCGCTTTTGTTGTTGCTGATGTTGCCTGAGCAAATTTTTAATGCTTTGCGGCAACGGAGCAGACGACAGAAATGATCAGAAGACGATCAGTAACCGGGTACGCATTCCAACGCAGGAGCGTTGGAACGAGGTGTTAGGAGCGTGGGAACGAGGTGATAAAATACGGCGATAACGGCGGCCAGTTACAGGGCACCGTTATTTTTTAGCTTCATATAACGCCCTGCGCCAGCATGGCATCGGCCACTTTCACAAAACCGGCGATGTTCGCACCATCGACATAGCTTACGTTACCGTCATCACGGCAGCCGTATTTCAGACAGGCGCGGTGAATACCCTGCATAATTTCCAGCAAGCGGGCATCCACTTCCTCGCTGGTCCAGCACAGGCGCATGGCGTTTTGGCTCATTTCCAGACCTGAGGTTGCCACACCACCGGCGTTACTCGCCTTACCCGGCGCAAAGAGCACGGAATTCTGTTCAAACACACTGATGGCTTCGGCTGTACAGGGCATGTTGGCGCCTTCGGCAATGCACTGCACGCCGTTTTTAACCAGTGCCTGCGCATCGTCTTCATTCAGTTCATTCTGGGTTGCGCATGGCAGCGCCACATCCACCGGAATATGCCATGGCGTACGGCCGGCCATATAAGGCAGACCCGCGGCTTTGGCATAGTCTTCCACCCGGCCATAGCGCTCATTTTTAATGCTCATCAGCAGTGCCAGTTTTTCTGCGTCAAAGCCTTCTTCGTCGTAGACCGTACCGCTGCTGTCGGATACACAGACAACGATCGCGCCCAGCTGCATGGCTTTTTCAACGGCGTACTGCGCAACATTGCCGGAACCGGAAATACCAACACGCATTCCTTCCAGTGAACGTCCGGCATGCAGCAGCATTTCCTGAGCAAAATAAACGGTGCCATAACCTGTTGCCTGCGGACGGATTAAGGAGCCGCCAAAACTCAGGCCTTTGCCGGTAAATACACAGTCGGAACGGTTAGTCAGCTTACGCAGCATACCAGCCATGTAGCCGATCTCACGCGCACCAACACCAATATCCCCAGCCGGCACATCGGTATCAGAACCGATATGGCGGTATAGTTCGCTGATAAAGGCCTGACAGAAACGCATGATCTCGCCCTGGCTTTTACCCTTTGGATTAAAGTCAGAGCCGCCTTTACCGGCGCCCATTGGCAGGGTTGTGAGGGCATTTTTGAACATCTGCTCAAAGGCCAGGAATTTCAGCACCGACTGGTTCACCGACGAATGAAAACGCAAACCACCTTTATAAGGCCCGATGGCAGCACTGTGCTGCACGCGATAGCCACGGTTAACCTGCACATCGCCATTGTCGTCCACCCAGGACACACGGAACTGAATGATACGCTCAGCCTCAATCAATCGTTCCAGTAGCCCCTGTTCGGCGTAATGAGGATGAGTGGTAATAAAAGGCCACAGACTCTCCATCACCTCAGCAACGGCCTGCAGATATTCAGGCTGACCAGGGTTTCGCTGAGCAACAACATCAAGAAAATCTTTTACTGACTCGTAACGCATAACAGCTCTCGTATAACGCGTGAATGGCACACCACCAACGCGCATAACGCCCTGCTATGGTGCAAAGGCGTTATTTTTGCCAAACATGGCTTAAAAAGCATCTGATTTCTTAATATTTTTAACATTAATATGCCTGACAGGTCGTACAGCACTGAATATCCCTGTTACGGCTATGGCAATATTGCCCCTGTGCAACCCGCGTTCAGCCCAACATAATCAAATAAAAAGGACATTCTGATGCTGAAAAAACTGCTGTTGATCACCGGACTGGCGCTGGCCGGCGCTGTTTTGTGGCCCTCTCCTATCGACTCTGTTGCGGTTAACGCCTCACGTCCTCTGGCCTTCGCCGGTGTTCTGGCGACGAACGATATGCTGCAAAGCACACAGATAACCAAACTGCCGGCCGGCAAAGCCGGCGGCGAAGATATTGCCAAAGATAAGCTCGGTTGCTTATACACAGGCACGCTCGACGGCAGCATTCTGCGCAAGTGCCCGTACAGTGATTGGGAAACGCTGACTAACACAGGTGGCCGGCCACTGGGGCTGCATTTTGACAGCGAGCAGAATCTGATTATTGCCGACGCAGAAAAAGGCCTGCTGAGCATGAGCCCGACCGCCAAAATCAGTGTGCTGGCCGACCGCTATAACAATGAAAAACTGGGCGTTGTCGACGATGTGGATATCGGCGCCGACGGCACCATTTATTTCTCCGATGCCAGTAACCGTTATGCACTGAAAGATATCGTGCTCGACATTCTTGATGGCCGCCCGTCCGGGCGTTTATTTGCGTTTAATCCACAGAATAAAAGCCTGACGTTATTGGCCGATGGTTTTGCCTTTGCCAATGGCGTGGCGGTGTCGGCCGATCAGAGCTATGTACTGATTAACGAAACCTTTACCTATCAGATCAGCAAGGTCTGGTTAACCGGCCCAAAAGCCGGACGGAAAGAAATCCTGCTGGATAAATTGCCCGGCCTGCCGGATGGCATTGCCCGCGCCGCTGATGGCACTTACTGGGTTGCCATGTACGGCCTGCGGCCAAAACTGGTGGATAAATTCCACGCTAACCCATGGGTAAAAAATCAGCTGGCTAAATTGCCAAAATCATTAGCACCGGTACCCAAGCCTTATGGTCTGATTCTGCAGATTAATGCCCAGGGTGAAATATTGCAGAGCCTGCACGACCAGGCAGCGGTTGCTATTGGAGAAGTGACCTCAGTGCAGCCGGAAGAGGATGGGCTGTATCTGGGTACATTGCATATGGACCGGATTGGTAAGTGGGCTTTCTGAAGATTGCTGTATCTGGTGGGCATTGCCCACCCTACTTTATGACACTCTAATGCGTTCTGGTTTCTTTGAACGAGACGACTCTTCGATGCACAGTTCGTAAGCATACCATTGCTCACCGAAGGTTAAATTGCAACCGTAGGGTGGGCACTGCCCACCAAAAAATCATTCTCCGAAATCACCTGTTAAATTTTCACTGCTCGCCCAATCTTGCGGATACATCCCCCGCTTCACATAGCGATGGAAAGATGAATATGGCCACTCAGCCACAGCAGAGCATAAGCCATGCTTAACGGGATTAATAAAAATATATTCAACATGACGAATCAAATCGTTCTCATCTCTGATCTGGTGCTCCCAGAATCTTCGTTGCCAAAGACCTGAGTCTCTTTCACCGCTATAACCTAAATGCTTGCTGGTCAGCCTTTTTATCTTTCCTATCCGGCTGGAGTAATCGTAATCACCCTCAGGTAATGTCCAGATGCAATGCATATGATCAGGCAAGAGAACCCAGGCAACAATATCGAATGGTTGAGTCTGACGAACATGTAAGATGCTTTCACGCAATGCCTGCCGGACATCAGGCGCTGTCAATAACGGCTTTCTTTTTGCCGTTACAATAGTGAAAAAAAATGTGCCTCCTGGGGCTTTGGCTCGCCGATAATAAGACATGATCAGTTCCTTTGATCAATTTTTTATATGCTTGAGGTTGGTGGGCA
>NZ_DDCJ01000012.1:0-16768 GCF_002335285.1 Thalassolituus sp. UBA2009 | reverse complement strand
GGTGGGCACTGCCCACCAGACAAGCAATCAGACAAAAAATCAGTGCGCCTGCTCCCAGTTATCACCTATTCCGGCTTCTACCACTAACGGCACTTTTAATTCTGCCGCCTGTTCCATTTGCTTTTTAAGTTCTACCGCAAAGGCTTCCGCCTGATCTTCCTTCACTTCAAGAATCAGCTCATCGTGCACCTGCATCAGCATACGTGCATCAAAACCACTGTCGGGCAACCAGGCGGCAACGCGGATCATGGCGCGTTTGATAATATCGGCGGCGGAACCCTGCATCGGCGCGTTAATCGCAGTACGCTCGGCATGCTGGCGACGTGGTGCATTTTTCGCGCGGATTTCCGGCAGGTATAAACGGCGACCGAAAATGGTCTCGACAAAGCCCTGTTCTTTCGCGTGTTCGCGGGTGTTATCCATATAATCGCGCACGCCCGGATAACGCTGGAAATACAGGTTCACATAATCCTGTGCTTCGCCACGGCCAACGCCAATCTGTTTCGCCAGACCAAAGGCCGACATGCCGTAAATCAAACCAAAGTTAATGGCTTTGGCGGCACGGCGCTGGTTATCGCTGACGTTTTCTTCCGTTTCACCAAACACTTCAGCGGCGGTTGCGCGGTGAATATCGCGGCCATCGGCAAAGGCTTTAAGCAGGCTCGGGTCATCCGATAAATGCGCCATAATGCGCAGTTCAATCTGACTGTAATCCGCAGCCACCAGCTTATAACCGGCTGGCGCAATAAAAGCCTGACGGATTTTCCGGCCTTCTTCCGAGCGGATCGGAATATTCTGCAGGTTAGGGTCGGTGGAAGATAAACGTCCGGTCGCTGCCACCGCCTGATGGTAAGAGGTATGTACGCGGCCGGATTCCGGCGCAATCATTAATGGCAGCTTATCGGTATAAGTGCTTTTTAATTTCGCCAGACCACGATGTTCCATCAGCAATTTAGGCAGCTCGTAACCATCGTCGGCCAGTTCCTGCAGCACTTCTTCGGCGGTGGAGGGTGCACCTTTGGGTGTTTTCTTTTTCACCGGCAGCTGTTGTTTCTCAAACAGGATTTCGCCCAGCTGTTTTGGCGAGCTTAAATTAAACACCTGACCGGCGGCGTTATGAGCTTCCTGCTCCAGCTGTTGCAGGCGTTGTTCTATCTGCTGGCTCTGTTCGTGCAGTAAATCGGCATCAATTAATGCACCGGTTTCTTCCATACCACACAGTACCGGCATAACCGGCATTTCAATGTCTTCAAAAACTTTTTGCAGGCTTGGTACGGCCTGTAATTCCGGCCATAAGCGCTGGTGCAGACGCAGGGTAATATCGGCGTCTTCGGCGGCATAAGGCCCGGCCTTATCGGTATGAATCTGATTAAAGGTCAGCTGCTTGCTGCCCTTACCAGCAATCTCTTCAAAGCTGATATTTTTATGGCCCAGATATTTCAGCGCCAGGCTGTCCATATCGTGACGGGTAGCAACCGAATCAAGAATATAGGATTCCAGCATGGTATCGAACTGCACACCGCGCAGCTGAATACCGTGGTTAGCCAGTACATGCATATCGTATTTCATATGCTGGCCGACTTTTTTATGCGTCTCGCTTTCCAGAATTGGCTGCAGCTGAGCTAAAACTTCTTCACGGTTTAGCTGGGTTTTGCCTTCCGGAATACATTCCGCGTCGTGCGCCAGCGGCACATAGGCGGCCTTGCCGGCTTCCACCGCAAAGGAAACACCAACAATGCGGGCTTCTTTATAATTAAGCGAGGTGGTTTCGGTATCGAAGGCAAAAAGTTCTGCGTTTTTAAGATTCTCCAGCCAGGCATCCAGTTCTGTCTGGGTAAAAATAATTTCGTACTGAGCGTCACCACTGAACGTTGCCGCCATGGCCTGTTCGGCAGCCTGCTGCTGACCGGAAACAGAACCGGCCGAGGCGGTTAATTCAAACGCCGGAACAGCATCGGCCGAATGACTCAGTTCGGCAATCCAGGCTTTAAATTCCATCTCGCGGAATAAATCCAGCAGCTGAGCATTATCGGCCTCGCTGCTTTTAATTTCAGGCAGGCTGAATTCCAGATCGACATCACATTTAATGGTGGCCAGCACTTTCGATAACAGCGCCTGCTCTTTATGTTCTTCCAGACGGGCGGCCATGGTTTTTGCACCGCGGAATTCCAGCGTTGCAACCTTATCGAGATTATCGTAAATCGTTTCCAGACTGCCTAAGCCAGCGACTAATCCGACAGCCGTTTTTTCACCGACTTTAGGCACGCCGGGAATGTTATCAACCTTGTCGCCCATTAAGGCGAGGTAGTCGATGATATGCTCGGGCGGTACGCCGAATTTTTCTTTAACACCATCCACATCGAGGAAGGTATCGGTCATGGTATTAATCAATGACACATGGCTGTTGACCAGCTGCGCCATATCTTTATCGCCGGTGGAAATCACCACATCCTGATTATGCTCAATGGCCTGGGATGCCAGCGTACCGATCACGTCATCCGCTTCTACCCCTTCGATAATCAGCAGCGGTAAACCCATAGCGCGGATAATGTTATGAATAGGCTCAATCTGTTCACGCAGCTCATCCGGCATCGGCGGACGATGGGCTTTGTAGTCAGCATAAATATCGTTACGGAAGGTCTTGCCTTTGGCATCAAACACCACCACCAGCTGTGAGCCGGTGTAATCTTTCTGCAGACGTTTGATCATGCTGATCACGCCCTTGATGGCATTGGTGTGCAGACCTTTGGAGTTGGTCAAAAGCGGAATCGCATGGAAGGCGCGGAACAGATAGGACGAACCATCGACGAGAATCACTGGCTTAGACATGATATTGGTCAAATCCTTGGCTGGGGTTTCGGTGGCGGGCGGCGTACAATGCCACCAGAAGAATCATTATTGAGGCGCAGTTTACCATGAAGATTCAGCAACTTCTGGCGACAATCCTGTTTGTTCCGGCTCTGCTGGCCAGCGGCAGCGCCCTTGCGGCCGAGCCTGTCGGCGAGACCGTCACCATCCGCAACGATGGCGATAATACCTATTACGAATTCCGTATTAACGGCGAAATCAGCGAGATCAAAGTTGTGCCAAAAGTCGGCCCGGCCTACTACCTGATTCCTTCCGAGCAGGAAACCAACGAGTTTGTACGCAAAGATAACCCGCAGATGCGCGTACCGAAATGGGTTATCTTCCGCTGGTAATAAGCCCATATTTTAAGCCTGTCGGGCGATTACCCCTGACGGGCATGAATGCCAGTATGGCCCCGCCTGTGGCGCCAGCGGCAATCAGGCCCGCAACACGACCAAAATCAACCAGCCTGCTGACCTCCGGATACTTCCCATGTCTGTTTATACCTCGCTGAGCCAGAGCGACACCGAAGCCTTTCTTGCCCGATTTGAATTGGGTACGTTAGTTTCATATAAAGGCATCACTGCCGGTATCGAAAACACCAACTACTTCGTTACCTGCCAGCAGCAAGGCCGGCAGAGTGAGTATGTGCTCACCCTGTTTGAGCACCATAACAGCAGCGAAGTGCGTGAGTTTGTGCGTCTGGCGCATCATCTGGGGCAACAGGGACTGCAGGTTCCGGCGCCACTGGCCGCACGTGATGGCGAATGGCTGCACAGCCTGAAAGACAAACCGGCGATTATTTGTCCGCGCCTGCCCGGCGAACATATCCATGATCCGCAACCGCAACACTGCGAAGCCATTGGCCGCGCACTGGCGGAACTGCATCTGGCTGCCCTGCCGCTGCATAACCGCCGCAGTGACAGCCGTGGTTTTGACTGGTGGCTTGCGATCAGCCCGGAGCTGAGCAGTGACTTAACCCGTGAAGAACAGAGGCTGCTTGAAGACGAACTGCGCTTTCAGACACAACAGCGCAGCCAGTGGCTGAGCCTGCCGCAGGGTTGGATTCATGGCGACCTGTTTCATGATAACGCCCTCTTCACCGCTGATGGCCAGGTTGGCGCCATTCTCGATTTATACAACGCCTGCGATGGCGCGCTGCTCTACGATCTGGCGATCATCGCCAACGACTGGTGCTGCGATATTAACGGCGACTGGAAAGCCGGTTGTACGGAAGCCTTATTAAACGGCTACGAAAGCGTACGGCCATTAAACGATGCAGAAAAAAACAACTGGAATTTAGTGTTAAGAGGCGCAGCCCTGCGCTTCTGGCTGAGCCGCTTATTAACCC
This sequence comes from Thalassolituus sp. UBA2009, assembly GCF_002335285.1. Lineage (NCBI taxonomy): Bacteria > Pseudomonadati > Pseudomonadota > Gammaproteobacteria > Oceanospirillales > Oceanospirillaceae > Thalassolituus > Thalassolituus sp. UBA2009. Next base: position 12,570 of record NZ_DDCJ01000012.1, on the reverse strand, counting down.
GCCGCATTCAGCAGCAACAGGCGGGGGAAATGGCGCTGCAGAAAGATCCGGCGGAGTTCAGAAACAAACTGCTAAGACGTCACTGCTAGTTACTTGGCATATTGGATATCATTACCGCCAGCCCGAAACCGAATGGTAGCTGAGCCAACCAAAAATCATTCGGTTCATTATCTCCCGGTATGCGTGACAATATGACCCAGGGCGTGTTGAATTCGATCAAATAAGCTAAAGCATCAGTAGTGTGCTGGCGCTCGTAATCATCGTAAGGGGACCCATTAAATACGCCGTCGCCATCATAATCGCGCAACGTCACCTCGCTAAGAACTGCACCATCAGCAGCGAACTCCCGTAATACTTTATCAACAGAATCCGGAGTGCCATCTGCGTCATAATCATTTATGGTCTCAACCGATACCGGATGACCAGCAGCATCGTAACTATGATGACGAGTAATGACCGATGTCAGACCCAGCTCACTTCCGCTATAGGTACGAGCTTCATAATCGGCTAACAATCCCGATGGGGTATCAGTATATGTATAGTGTACGACAGAACCCGGAATGCCATCACCATTAGAGTCAGTGCTGTATAATATCTTCCGCCCTGACTCATCGTATTCATATTGAGAAAAAGAAATACTTTCTACTGCATCGCCATTACCTGCCCTGAAAGCCGCCCCCCGGACAGTACCATCAGGATTGTAATTCAGAATCCTTTCATGCCAATCGCTTTCGTTCTCCTGAGTGAATGTTGAGTAATAATGGATGGCTCCATTTTTATAGAATTCATGGCTGTAAATCTCCATTTTTTCAGGTGTAACTCGTGTATGGATATTACCATTTTCATCATAAGTCCGGACATCTTCGACCACGCCTCCGATGATACCATAAGCATAACTGTCAATTTCATTGCGGATTAACGTCAGATTACCCTCTGAGTCATAGCCCCGACGCCTGTATGTTATCGACTCAGGGCTGCCATCCATATTTTTATCATAGTATGCAATGCGTTCATTATCATGATAGGTATAAATCGTAGTACCTAACTGAAAAGGGCCATAATTATCTTCGACAAAAGTCTCCCAATATATTTTATAAAATTCCCACAAAGGATCATTTTCATCTACATAGACAGAAAGTCCTTCATACCGGCTAGTTGAGAGACCTTTTTCATCATATTTAATCTGTACTACAGCATCACTCCAAAAACTATTTTTCAGTTCCTTAAGCTCAGTAATCCTCCCATTACCATCAAACATTCTCTCAAAATTGGTGACGTTTTTATCCTTACTAAAAACTTTTATCAGCCGTCCAAATTCATCGTATTCATATCTTTTTTCGTATGCATAATTGTCTGAAACAACAATACCAGCAGGAACCTTAATTCCGGCTTTTTTATAAATAAACATCAGTGGTTCAGAGACAATCACCCGCTCTCTTACCAGATTTTTTTGCTCCGCCAGACTGGCTAGTGTTTTATAAAAGAAGGGATACAGATCCTGATTAAGGTTGATTGCAGGCAGTTTCCCGGACTCCTGCCATGCCGTTACATCGATGCCACTGGCGGTATTCTGGTCATTATCCAACAGCATCAGTAATGCCATCGCATTGGCCATACGATGGAAGCCATTGGTATTTTCAGACGTAAGGGCTTCCGTCACTGTCATTTGTGTATCAGGAAGTGACACACCAAACAAATCAGAAAATGTCATGCCCCCATGGGGGTTCACCGATGTCAGAACCGTTGCTCCGACCGAAAATGTTACGATCTCGCCCGGCTTATAAAAGAAGCGTCCCTTTTTATCCGTTTCGCCGCTGTAGGACTGCGAACTGTAATGCAGCCCTTCAATTTTGAAGCCAACAGATGTCCGTTTAAGACTTGATTCGTTAAGGTTACACGCAGACAAAAACAGAATGGCAACCAGCATTACGCTGCGCCCAAGCGGATTATTCATGATCGTCCCTGACTAATTTATACTATTATTAGTTGCCAGAAGTGTAGCAAATACCCATAAAGATCAGTAGCCCATTTTTCATCACCCAACTCCTGCGGCAGACCGGAAACAGCAACACCTCATCCCCCTTAAGGCATATCTGAGACATACCCATTACGGCGTACTTTAACGCTTAAGGCACCTCTGAATAATTCTGCACAGCTTCGCGTGAGTGCTGCAGAGTGCTTTTGACAAGGCGTCGATTGCAGTGAATGGCGAGCCCTTTATAAAATCGACAACACCGTCAAAACGCTCTGCAGCCCACGCCCTTCGGGGCTTGCTGAAAAAATCCAGCTCGGTGTTGCCACGTTTTGACGTAACCCGCTATGCCTTCAACGTGGCGCCTTGATCTGAACGTTTTCAGTAAGCCGAAACGGGCACTGAATTATTCAGAGGTGCCTTAAATATCCGCCATATGTCATTGTCTGCCGGTGATCGGCTTCCAGAGTCAACTTCACCGTCCTCCCGGGTCAATACCAATACAGTTTCAGGGGTTTATCGTTACGTAATCAATTCAGCGTCAGAACAGGTGTGTTATATGGCCAGGCATATTTCGTCCGAAGTACTGGTGGTCGGTGGTGGTATTGCCGGTATCGTTACTGCGCTTGAATTACTGCGCGCCGGCAAACGTGTCACTCTGGTTGACCGGGATTCAGCAGAGCGTTTTGGCGGACTGGCATTATGGGCATTTGGCGGCATGGCGCTGGTAGGCACATCCTTACAGGCGGCGATGAGAATACCTGATACGCCGCAACGCGCTCTGCGGGACTGGATACGCTTCGGTGAACTGAATACGCACGACCAGCATTCTCTGGCCTGGGCAAATTATTACGTCGAAAATTCCTGCACAGAAGTATACGACTGGCTGAAAAACGAAGGCGTTAAATTCATGCCGGCGGTCAATTGGGTTGAGCGCGGTATGTATGGCGATGGTAACAGCGTTCCCCGCTATCACATTGTTTATGGTACATCGCGCGAGCTGGTCCGCATTCTTAGCGCAGCATTGCAGCGGGCCAATAAGAATAATCTTCTGACACTACTGCACCGCCACAGAATCACAGCACTGAACAACGACAGTAATAACAGCATCTGTGGCGCAACCGGCATTGATGAAGAATCCGGTGAGACCGTTACCTTTTCAGCTCATACCGTCGTGCTGGCCAGCGGCGGACTAAACGGCAGTCACGAACAAACCCGCGCTAACTGGCCAAAAGAGCGGCCAATACCGGCAACAATGCTGAATGGTGCCCATCCTTTTGCCGATGGAAAAATGCATCAGGAAGCCTCTGCTAAATTCGGCGGCCATATCGTTAATGCCGGTGAGATGTGGAATTACGCGGCGGGTTTTGCACATCCTTATCCGCATTTTAACGGCCACGGCTTATCGACGATTCCCTGTAAATCAGCGCTCTGGCTGGACCATAAAGGTAAGCGTATCGGACCAGAGCCACTGGTCACCGGTTTCGATACCCACTGGTTATGTCAGCGGGTTGCAGAACAGGAAAAACCCTGGACCTGGCATTTACTTAACTGGCGTATCGCCGCCAGAGAATTTGCCATTTCCGGCGCTGAACATAACCAGCGCATCCGCGATAAACAATTTTTCCGGTTTTTATTCGAAACATTGCTCGGCAATCATCGCCTGGTGAAGCAAATGGCGAATGAAAGCCCCGATTTCATCGTCGCCGATACGCTCGCCGGACTGGCGGAAAAAATGAATGCGCTGACCCAGTCACTGGATATTGATGCCGCCACCCTGCAGGCCACCGCTGATGAATTTGATGCAAACTTTATTGGCGGTAAAAAACTGGAAAATGATGACCAGATCCGCCGCATTCTGCATGCCCGCCAATGGGGGCCCGATCGTTTGCGCACCTGTAAGCCTGCCCCCTTACAGAAACCCGGTTCCGGGCCTTTTATTGCCATCCGCATGCAACTGGTTACACGTAAAAGCCTCGGCGGTTTACGCACCGATTTAGCCAGCCGCGTTCTGGGTGAGAATAATCAACCGATAACCGGCCTCTATTGCGTGGGAGAAGCCGCCGGTTTCGGCGGTGGCGGCAGTAACGGCAAACGCTCGCTCGAAGGTACTTTTCTGCCCGGCTGCATTATGACGGCACGGGCAGCCGCAAAATCCATTATTGCCAACGCATAGTCGGCAGAAACGCCCCAGGAGAATAACTATGACCAATGGCGCACAAGCTCTGATGAAAACGCTGGTCGATGCCGGCGTCGAAGTCTGCTTTACCAACCCGGGTACCAGTGAAATGCACTTTGTTGCAGCACTCGACAGCGAACCCAAAATGAAAGCCGTACTGGCGCTGTTTGAAGGAGTCGCCACCGGCGCTGCCGATGGCTACGCCCGCATGGCCGACAAACCGGCCGCCACTCTGCTGCACCTGGGTTGCGGCCTGGGTAATGGTCTGGCCAACCTGCATAACGCCCGTAAAGGCAAAGTACCGGTGGTAAATATCGTCGGCGACCACGCGACTTATCATGTGAAATACGATGCCCAGCTGCAGTCGGATATCGAAACCGTGGCGCGCAACGTATCGCCGGGGTTTGTCCGCACCTCACAAAGCACAGCAGAACTGTGCAATGACGCAGCAGAGGCCGTCGCCGCCGCCAGAAGCTTTCCGCGTCAGGTTGCAACCCTGATTCTGCCGGCCGATGTATCCTGGGGCGACGGTGGTATACCAGCAGCACCACTGCCACCAACCGTTGCCCCCTGCGCCGACGATGCCACCGTCGGCGCTATCAGCAACGCAATCCGCTCCGGAGGCAAAACCGCATTTCTGCTTGGTGGTCAGGCTCTGCGCGAACCGGCGCTGCTCGCTGCGGCTAAAATTGCCGCCCACAGCGGTGTACGTCTGCTGGCCGAAACCTTCCCAACCCGCATCGAACGCGGCGCCGGCCTGCCGGCCGTAGAGCGCATCGCCTATCTGGCTGAGCTGGCTGGTGTGCAGCTGGCGGATATTGAGCATCTGATTGTGGTCGATTCCAAAGCGCCGGTTTCATTCTTTGCCTATCCGGGCAAGCAAAGTTATCTGGCTCCCGAGGGCTGTCAGGTACACATACTGGCCAGTCCGGAACAGGATGCCGTCGCCAGTCTGGAAAAATTGGCCACTGCGCTGGGGGCCGGAAACAACGCTCCTGCATTACAGGCAGCGCAGCGCCCCGCTCGCCCACGTGGTCGTCTGACTGCTGAGAAAGTATGTAAAGCCGTTGGTCATCTGTTGCCGGAAAACGCCATCATCGTCGATGAATCCAACACCTCCGGGCTGATGCTCAACGCCATGACCAGCGGCTGCCCGCGCCACGACATGATCACCCTAACCGGCGGTGCTATCGGCCAGGGGCTACCGAACGCCATTGGTGCTGCGATTGCCTGCCCGGATCGCCCGGTCATTGCCCTGATCGGTGACGGTACCGCCATGTACACCATTCAATCGTTGTGGACCATGGCGCGCGAGCAACTGAACGTGACCTCTATTATTTTCAACAACGCTTCCTATTCGGTACTGAACATCGAACTGGAACGAGTTGGCGCGGAGGAAATCGGCCCTAAAGCGAAAGCGCAACTTGACCTTACCGGCCCGGTACTGAACTTCGCTCAGCTGGCTCAGGGAATGGGGGTACATGCGGTACGGGTGAGTACAACCGAAGATCTGCTCAAGGCGCTGGAATATGCACAGGCTCATCCCGGCCCGCACCTGATTGAGGCTATGGTGCCGGAGGCCCTGAACGGTGTGAAACGTAAAATTCTGCCGTGGGTGTTACGCTCATTGCCGAATCTGCCACTGTCGGTTACCCGTGCACTGAAGCGTAAAATTGCACCGTAAGCAGCCAAAATTAAACCCGGCCTTTGCCGGGTTTAATTCGTTAATTACTCTGCCAGCGCCTTAAGGCCATTTAAATAAGCAATTAATTCCCGATCACTCCACAGTCCCTGCGCCCGGTACCAGAGTGCGGCCAGATAGCTCATCTGTGTTTTGGCAAATTCCCAGCCACGATAATGTTTTAAACCATAGGCCTGCAGCAGGGTCTGTTCATCATCGGCGGATAAATCCACGCCCTGTAATAAAGCAGCCAGATCCCATAACGGATGACCGATAGCCGCGTATTCCCAGTCAAGTAATACCAGTTTGTTATCGGCAGTCTGAATCCAGTTGGGGGCGGTCGGGTCCATATGGCACAGACAGCGTTGATTATCGGGGGCGCCGCTCAACAGGCTTTGCAGCGGGCCACGCAGCGCCAGTAATTCTTCGGCTGCCGCAGTCATACGATCCATAACGGCAAAATGTGCAGTAATAGTGTCCCAGTAATGGCCGGCTTTTTCACTGATGCTGAGCCTTGGTATTCCGGCAGGCGGGTACAACTGATGCAGTTGTTGTAATTGCTGCGCCATGATTAACAACAGTGGCAGATCCAACTGCGGATTGGTTAATGGCGTGCCCGGCACATAATCGCGAATCCAGTAATGGCCGCTTGGTGAACGGAAGCGAATGGTCGGCGTCAGCCCCTGTGCCGCCACCAGATGATGTATCTGCAGCTCGGCTGCGCGGTTAATATCCAGCGCTCTGGAATTCCGCCCTTCTACCCGCAACACATAATCGCCTTCCGGCAAACGCAGCAGATAACAATGATTGGTAAGTCCACCGGGTAATGGACTGATATTATCCAGCGTTGGCGCTTCGCTGCACAATTGCCAGTGTGGCCAGTCGTCTAAAATCTGCTGCAGCATAGGTATCGCCTTATTGTTGTTATTCGGCTACTTTCCACGCCGACGGCGTGGTCAGCACAGTATTATCATCGCGGTTCTGCTGTGCCTTAAGTTGTGCCTTGAATTGTGGCAACCAGTTAAACCAGCCAATAATGACCAGCACCACGTACACCGCCATCAGCAGCGCCGTTAAATACAGCTCACGGTCGATATATAAGAAGATGGCAACACTGTCGACAACGATCCAGTAGAGCCAGTTTTCCAGTACTTTTTTTGCCACCATCCAGGTGGTAATCACTGCACCCCAGGTGGTGAATGAATCAAGATAAGGCAATACCGCCGAGGTATTTTCGCTGAGCAGATAACCGCTGATACAGCTCAGAACAATCACACTGCCAATCGCCAGCAGGTGTTGCTTTAATCCCCAGGACTGTATTGGTAACTCAGCAGCCGAAGCCTGTGAGTTCTCATGTTTATTATCTGCCCTTTTATTGGCACGCCACAGCCACCAGCCATAGACCGCCATAATCAGGTAATACACATTCAGCACCGATTCCATCAGCAGGCTGACATTCCAGAACAACCCGATAAAAATAGCCGTACTGCCAAAGGCAGCGTACCAGCACCAGATGCTCTGCTTCATGGCCAGCACTAAATAGGCAATACCCAGAATAACAGCGACCAGTTCCCAGCCGCTCATGGCCTGCGCCGCCTGTTCGATATTGCTCCAGATATCCGCCATTATGTATTCCTGCTTAAAGTCGGTGTTCAGCCGTGTGGATTAAGTGCCGGATCGAGATTGGTGCCGATAAATTTGCAGACAAAAATGCTCTTGCCGAACTGCTCCCAGCTCAGGCGCATTTCTTCTTTTAAGGTATCCATCACCAGATCATAGTCACCGAACACCTGTGTACTCATGGTATTGGTCACGATGGTTAATCCTTCAACCTGATTCAGACGGTCGATAAAAGATTTAATCGCCGGAATATAATCATCGGCCAGAGGGTACTTGCTGATTTCTACTGATATTTCCATTTGGATCTCCAGTTAATAAGCCGGACGTCTGACGTCCGGCTGCATTTATCAGAATGAATATTTAGCTTCCAGCATCACAAGGCGCGGCTCGCCCAGCTGACGATAAGCATTCTCGGCATAGCCATTACGAGGGTCGTTACCAAAACCACCAAAACCACGAATATCAGTTTCACGGTTTGTCAGGTTACGGCCGGCCAGTGCAAGATCCAGTGGACCCTGCTGATAGCTCAGGCGGGCATGCCAGAGTACCGAGGCACGGGCTTTTTCATCGTGGCTGTCAGAAAAATAGAATTCATCTTTAGCTTCACTTTCTGCGCGCAACGATAATGTATCGGTCAGCGCATAAGTCAGCGCAGTAGCCAGGCTATATTCCGGTGCATGTGCCTGAGCTCGGCCGGATTTATCCACTGTAGTACTGCCCACAACATTCCCACTTGAGTCGTACTCATTCTGCTCATAGCTGTAATCGCTGAATTCGGCATGCAGATAACCAAGGCTCAGATCCCACAGTAATGCATCAGACAGCTGCCACTGGCTTTCCAGTTCCAGTCCGTAATTTTCACCTTCAGCAGCATTGGCCAGATAGTCCTGAAAGGTGATGCTGTTATCCGGTTTTTGTACCGCATATGAGCTTTTAACCTGCTGGTTTTTACGCTGAATATAAAATACCGCGAGGCGGGTTTTCAGTGCATTGTCTGCCAGAGACGACTTAAGACCCAGCTCAACCGTATTATTAAACTCGGTATCGAACGTGCGGTTAGCTTCGGAAATATCCGGATCAGTATTCACGCCACCGGCTTTATAACCACGGGCCAGAGAGATGTAGCCCAGATGGTCAACACCCAGCAGTGTTTCCAGCGTAACTTTTCCGCCCCATAAGGTTTCGTTGGTATCGCTGACCACATCATTTTTTGCAGCATCCAGCGTATTGGCATTATCACTGAAATCATTTTTCCAGTTTTCCGCACGTACGCCGTAAGTCAGAGTTGTGGATGGAGTAAAGGCTGTGCTTAGTTCTGCATAGGCCGATACCGAATCCACGGTCAGATCGCTCTGATACTGTCCGTTGTTATAGGTGTAGTTGCGTTTCAGTGTTTCTTCCCGCTGCATCATATAGATGCCGGCAACCCAGTCGGTTGAATCAGAAAATAATCGGCCATCGGTGCCAGATAGAAAGCGCAGGCCAATACTGTTGCGATCAAAATTACGCAGGTATTGATCAAAAGAGCTGTAACCATCAACAGGAGCCAAACAAGGCCCTTGAGTTGTATCACATGGGTCTGGCTGGTACACAGGATCATCGCTCAGCCAGATATATTCACCGTACGCCCAGTCTTCGTCGTAACTGTATTCCGCTTTATTCCAGCTGCCGGTAATTTCACTTTCAAAGCGGACTGCGGAATTCAGTTCGTGGTTATACGCCAGCGCAAAAGCGTTGGTATCCTGTGTATCTTTACCCGGACGGTTCGACAATGTTGTGCGGTTATTATCAAGGCTGTAAGCATCGTAACCGTTATCGATATCCGCGTATAAATAGGTCAGATTTAATTCACTGCGCTCTGACAATTGCCAGTGCAGTTTAGCACGGACGATTTTTTCATCCTGATTGTTGGTGTCGTCACGGTTTAAAAATTCGTTGTCGATATAACCATCGGATTCAAAACCATGTACGGCAATACGCCCCTGCAGATTATCACTCAGCGAACCGGATAACGCCGCCCCCAAACCATAACTGCTGTAGTTTCCGGCTTTAGCACTGATATAACCTTCGCTGTTCTGTGTCGGGTCATTACTGCGGATATTGATCATGCCGGCCAGTGCGTTAGCACCAAAACGGGTGCCCTGCGGGCCGCGCAGAATTTCCACCTGCTGCACATCAAACAGGGTTGCGGCAGCACCTAAACCGGTCATATCAATACCGTCAATGACCAGGCCCACAGACGGATTCACCGGATCGACAAACTGGCTGCGCTCGCCAATACCACGGATCTGGTAATAGCGGCCACGAGATGCTCCCGAGGCAAAATTAACGTTGGGAGCAAAACTTAAAATCTGTTCCAGATGCTGCGCCGAACGGGCTTCAATCTGCTCACTGCCAACTAAGGTGACGGCTTCGGGAATCTGCTGCACATCGGTTTTACGGAAATCGGCCTGCACGGTTTGTGTGCTGAGGGTAACGTCATCAGTCGCCAGTGCCTCCAAAGCCGACAGCGGGGTCAGTGGTGCCAGTAAAACCAACAGGGAAAGCGGTGTTTTTTTCATTCAGGGTCATTCCTCAAAATACAAGAAAGACCCGGGTAGTGCGTAGGGGCCGGTTGCGTTTAACGCCAACCTCCCGGTTGTGATGCGAGCCGCGCTGAACAGTGCGTACTCACCCCCATTCCTACGCCGGTACTAACCGGATCAGGTTCTAGGGGTTTGCCGTTTACACAGGTAAACCTATGGCATCTCAGGCCGGATTCAGACAATCGGGCCACCCCCTGGGACAGGGGCATCATAAGGGATTCACGCCGGGGAACCAATGGCGGCTTTGGGCTAATACGGAGTAACCACTTCTGCGCGAAATATCAGCGCTGCCACGGCTGCGGTATGCGGCTGCCGAGCAGATCATCCAGCAGCTGCTGTTGCTGTTCGCGCTCAGCCAGAATCGCGGCTTCGGTAAAATCGGTTATGTCCTGATTTTTATCGCCTTCGCTGACATCACTGTCGAGGCTGCCCAGCACGTAGGTTCGCCGCCGCTCGTGCCATTCATTCTGACTTTGCTGCGAAGCATGCTGCAGGGTGAAATCTTCGTAGCGCAGGCTGGTCACCTCGGTGGCACGGGCTTCGGTCTCGATGTACTGGTAGTTCTGCTTACTGAAATCCACCAGCTCCAGCCAGGGCAAAGGCTCATAAAAACTGGCCTTAAACTGATACGCCTGGGTTTGCTCTACGGCGAGGCTGCCGGCATCGCCGGTTTCGCCTCTGGTATCCTGCGCGAAATTAAGCCCAAAGCTGATCTTTTCATTATTGCGCTGTGCATCAGGGTTGGGTTTGCTGACCTGCGCCTGAAATGAAAAGCTGAAATCCGCCAGACCACTCAGCGCCGTAAGTCCGCTGCGGGCAAAACCCACGTCGATTCCGGTTGGCGTTTGCGGTGGCTGCTCCTGTTCCTGCCGCGCCAGATCCTGCGGATGCTGCTCCGGTTTATGCAGCAGGGCGAAGGCATCGAGCATTAAATCCAGCTGCTGTTTATCGGCATTGCCGCGTTCGCCGCTCTGTTCGATCAGCGTCAGATATTCTTTCAGGCTATCCTGCCGCTGTGCTTCCGTGCCCAACTGCGCCCAACCGGCTTTGCTCAGATCCAGCTTCAGTTTGTCTTCGTGCAGCAACACATTCAGGCTGCGCTGCTCATCATCGTTGCGGTATTCAATGCGCAGCAGATCGCTGCTCTCACCACCTGCGCCTTTAAGATCGAGTGATACCGCCGAGAATTGCTGCAGTTTATCCAGCCCAAGGTTTTCCAGATCCAGCATGCCATTGGCCAGATAACGCCGCGCCAGCTTATCCAGTGATGAGGCCAGCTGCAGCGCTTCTTCCTGCTCTTCCTTGCTCAGCGATTCATCCAGGCTGAAGTCCACCAGCCACTGATCCACTTCCAGTGCCCGGCCATCGTCGTTCTGCCCCCAGCCGCTCTGATGAGTCAGATTCAGCGTTAATTCCTTACCCGAATTTGTGGTCAGTTTCAGGCTGAATTTTTCCTCCTGATAACCGTATTTCAGACGAACACTACCGACTTCCTTCAGCGCCGGCCGCACGCCATCGTCGGCATAAGCGTAACGTCCACTGGTGCTGCTGAACGCTTCCACGCCGCGAGCCAGCAGATCGGTCAGCACAGCTCCGGGACGAAAATCCTTGGGGATGTTCAGAGAGTCGGAGGCAGATACCAGCTGCTCCCGCCCCTCAGGGCTCACGCCATTAATTACTTCGGTATCGTTCAGTGAGCCGGCAAAACGGGTCCAGGACTGATCACTTTGCCACAGAGTACGGTTGACCGGTTCACGGTAGGTTCCATCATCGGCTGACGACGAGTGCTGTAACGGGCTGTTTGTCGCCGCTTTCAGCCTGCTATCTGGGGTACGCGCCAGCTGATCCGTCAGCGGCTCATCGCTGTTCCGGCCCGGCCTGATAAACTGGAAACTGCCAACTTCGCTGATGCGTGGTGTAATTGCCATGGTCTGATCCCTGACCCGTGATAATGAGTAATAGATTGATCATTTATCGGCCAGCCACAGCATTAATTAAGACAACTATCATTTAAGCGCAGTGCTTTTAATAACAGTGCAAAGGAATAGCCGCCATAATTACCCTTCCTGACAATAATCCCGCTTGAAAACTGCGGAAAAATCACCATTCTTGCTGTCATAAATCCGTGCTCAAATCTGTTCTGTTGAGCGCCTGCGGACAACTGAGAACAACCCTTAAAGGAGTCGCACATGTTGCGCATTATTCTGTTTCTGGCCACCAACTTAGCCGTTGTACTGGTGGCGAGCGTTACCCTGTCACTGCTCGGCGTGGGCAGTTACCTGGAACGCAGCGGCAATGGTCTGAACCTCGGCAACCTGCTGGTGTTCTGTCTGGTGTTCGGTATGGTCGGCTCGGTGATCTCGCTACTGCTGTCCAAGTGGATGGCAAAACGCAGCATGGGTGTGCAGATCATCGATCAGCCACAGAATGCCGGTGAACAGTGGCTGCTGAGCACCGTTAAAGAACTGGCTGACAAAGCCGGTATCGGTATGCCGGAAGTGGGTATCTTCGGTTCGGCGGCGCCTAACGCCTT